>JALVNE010000075.1 GCA_027026755.1 Sedimenticola sp.
CCTGGTGATTCATCTGCTGCTGATTCCCCGCTTGCCGCCGGATTTCTGGCGCAGGGAACAGGACTCGGTCATTTCCCCGCCCATTGCCGTGGTATTGACACGGCAGACACTGCCGCTCCCCGTCCAATCCCAGCCCGCACCCTCGCAACCCGTGGTGGAGGAACCGGCAGCATCTCCAAAGCCGGCGCCGGCACCGTCGGCACAGGAGTCGGTGCAACGGCCACAGCCGAGAAAGCAAGCCATCTCTGAACCCCGGCCTGAAACGCCGGCCCCTCGTGCTGAACCGTCCAGGCCGGCCCGGGTGGATCTGGACCGGCTGAAAGAAGCCGTCCGGCAGTATCGCCTGCCAGAGCAGGATAGGCAGCCATTCACCCCTACGCTGCCGCCGGATGTCGACGCCGAGACGTTTACCGAAAACACCCTGGCGAGGACCAACCATCTCATTCATGAATACGATGGCCACGGCGGGGCGGAAGTGGTGCGCGTGCGCCAGTTTGGCAAAGAGGATCGCTGTTACCTGGTACACCGTGTTGGTTATGAGGTGGAAAGAGAAGACTGGGATCCCGGCTTGACAACCATGGTGGGCTGGGGAGCAGAAGAGATACCGTGTGATTGAGGCCGTCACTCGGGATCATGGAGTCATCGTCTGTGGGGCGGACTTCAGTCCAACATTGTCCCGTTGTGGCAGTACCTTCCGGTAGTTCGACCACACGGGACTCTGTTCTGGAAAAAATTCCTCCAGGGCGGCGGCATAGCGGTCGAAAGGGTTGGCCATGCGGCGGATGTTCCGGATGGCTGCACGCGGCAGGCCATGGGTGTTGAAGCGCAGGATGAAGGGCACGGGATAATCCGTGCCAAACAGCAGCTTGTGATGCACATGGCGTTGCCGGGACAGGTGTTCCAGGGCCCGGGCGCGCAAGGGCAGGAGCATGGCGGACAGATCGCCGTACAGGTTTTCCCGGGATTCCAGCATTTCCAGGATGTGGTGATAGTCGGCGTCGAACCAGCGCGGGTTCTTTGACAGGTTGCGCCAGGGAAGGGCCAGATGATTGATCTGACCCAGGCCCATGTGGGCGGCGATGACGGTGACCCCGCAGTCCAGGGGCAGGCGCAGCATGTCCGCGCCCTCGTAAGCCCGTTTGGAGGCGATGGCCAGCTCGCTGCCCACGTGCACCACCAGGGGCAGTTTCAGACCCACCAGCTTTTCGTAGTAAGGAATGAGAGACTCATCGTTCAGGTTCACCTCCCAGTAGTTCTGCAGGAACTTGGCGCCCCTGCAGCCAGCTGCGGCATATTCCTCCAGGCGCTCGATGGCATCGGGCCGCAGGGGGTTGACGCTGAGAAAGGGGATGAAAAGGTCGGGAAAACGCCGGGCTACGCCCAGCACGTCAATGGTGTTGGCGCATACCGTGCCGTCCCGGTGCAGCTCCCGGCCCTTGCGGTCCACTCTTGCATCCACGGCGAACAGACAGGTCTGCCCGACCCGGGTAGAGGTCGCCACGGCATGGGCCATGGCCTGGACATAGGTTTCCCAGGGGTCGCTTTTGAGAGCCCGGGGATCTACGCCCAGGTCGCGGGCGAACAGGGGGATCACCAGGCGGTCGAACAGCCGTTCGAAGCGCACTGCCGGGTTCAGCAAATGGGTGTGGATATCAACGGTCTTCACGATCTTACCCCTGTTGTTATTACTGGTTCCCAGATTAGCGCCTTGTGGCTATATAGGCTACTATGTTGAAAACAGTCGCATAAACCGGACTGTTGGGTAGCGTAATTTAATACCAGAGAGGATGTCATGGCCCAGTCCCGGCAACTCATCGCTGCGCTCAAGCGGGCCCTCAAGGCCCAAGGCATCACCTATGCCCGGGTTGCCAGCCATCTTGGATTGTCCGAAGCCAGCATAAAGCGTCTGTTCTCCCGGGGGAATTTCACCCTGCAGCGCCTGGAAGCCATCTGCCAGATGCTGGATATGGAGATCTCTGACCTGGCGCTGTTGGCCCAGGAAAGTGATCCAAGAACCCTGGCGGAACTCGATCCCGAACAGGAACAGGAGATTGTCGATGATCTGGAGCTGTTGCTGGTTACTGTCTGTGTGCTGAACCGTTGGCGGTTCGAGGAACTGCTGGAGTGCTTCAGCTTTGGAGAACACCGCCTCATCAACCTGCTCATGCGCCTGGACCGCCTGAAGATGATCGAGCTGTTGCCGGGGAACCGGGTCAGGCTGCGGGTGGCGCCCAATTTCAAATGGCGGGAGAACGGCCCCATACAGCGCTTTTTCCTCAGCCGCCTGCAGCAGGATTTCTTTGCCTCGCGTTTCGATGAGGACCATGAAAAACTCCTGGTGGTCAATGGCATGCTGGCGGAAAACTCGCTGCCGGTATTTCAGCGCAAGCTGGAGCAACTGGCCCGGGAATTCGATGCCCTGTGTGAAAACGATGCCGCACTGCCCTTTGCCGAGCGTAATGGCATGACCGTGGTGCTGGCCATGCGCCGCTGGCGCTATGGCATCTTCCAGCAATTCCAGCGCGATCCTGGCAACTCATGCTGAAAACGATGGGACGCGCCCTGCTTCGGGCCATGGCTGAAACCCGCCGGCGTATCCGCGCCAGCGATGGCCTCATGTACCTGCTTCTGTGGTTGCGCAATCTGCTGCTCTACGGGCTGGTGCTGGTATTCCTTGTTTTCGAGGAAGTCTGGGAAGTCCTGCACGATCTGCTGGCCCTCCGCCGCTACTATCCCCGGCTCATGGCCGTGGTCAATGGCTTTGCCGACCGGCAGAACCGTTATGTGGTGCTGTTCATCTACCTGTCCCTGTTCCTGCCCATGGAGCTGCTGGGCCTGGCCTCGGCGGCCCTGGCAGCGGAAGGCCACTGGAAGAGCGCATTACTGGTCTATGTCTCCAAGGGCCTGGTGGCAGTGCCGGCCATCGATATCTTCAGCTCCAACAGGGACAAGCTCCTGTCCTTCGGCCTCATTGCCTGGGCTTATGGCCTGCTGCAGCGTTTCAAATCCTCTGACATCTACTTGGGCAGCATTGACATGATAAGGCGTATCCGCCGGCGATTGTGGGGGTGGAGGGGGCGGTAGGGCTGTGGAGGGGTCGGAGTCAAATCACCTCAAGTCATTGAATTTTCATGATATCACCTTGATTTGACTCCGACCCCACGGGGCCTGTCATCGGTTTGCCATTTTTCCTCTCCATCCGGCCATTTTTCATCCCGGCCCCTGCATTTCACTGTAGTTGAATGAATCCTGCACACCGGCGCAGGGCAGGAGCCCGCATCCCCGCCAGGGAAGGCGCGCTGGTCCAACGACGGAGGATTCATCATGCGCATCAATGAAACACGCAGCGCCCGCTGGCTGCACAGCTTTGCCCAGATCATGGAAGTTGACCGGCAGCGACCCCTGGGTTCCCGACCGGCTCCAAACCCTTCGCTGCCTGCAAGTCCCCCCCTGGAGCGCGACAAAAAGGGGGATAAGTCATGAACAGGTGGATACTGCGTACCTTGGCCCTTGCCTGGGCGGGGGGACTGGTTTTCAGCCTGCTGGCGATGGCGCTGCTGGCGGTCTGGCCGGGAATGGCCGCCGCGGAAGCGGTTTCGCCGGCGTCCGTGAAGCAGGGCAGTCTGTTCATGCGCGGGGCAGAGGATGGACAGGTGCGCCAGGCCCCTCTGCTGGACACCCGGGTGGACATGGAGATCACCGGCATTTTGGCCCGGGTCAGGGTAAACCAGGAATTCCATAACATCACGGACCGCTGGCAAGAGGGTATCTATGTGTTTCCCCTGCCGGAGGACGCGGCCGTGGATCATATGCGCCTGTGGATAGGCGAGCGTTTCATCGAGGGTGAGATACGCACCCGGGAGCAGGCCCGGCAGGAATACGAGCAGGCCCGGGACGCCGGCCGGCAGGCCAGCCTGGTGGAGCAGGAAAGGCCCAACATGTTCACTACCTCCGTGGCCAACATCCCTCCCGGCGCCTCGGTGCGGGTGGAGATCGAATACCAGCAGAATGTTCGGTATGACGCGGGCTTGTTCTCTTTGCGCTTTCCCATGGTGGTGGGGCCGCGCTACATTCCTGGCGTCCCTGTTCAGGACAGTGAGAAATCCGTGGGCGGCGGCATGGGCTGGGCGCGGAATACCGGCCAGGTGCCTGACGCCGCCCGCATCACCCCGCCGGTGAATCTCGGGGAAGGCCGTCCGGACAATGCCGTGAGCCTGAACATCCGTCTCCACGCCGGTCTGCCCCTGTCTTTCGTGGACAGCCCCTATCATCCGGTGACAGTGCGGGAAGTGGCGGACGGGGAATACCAGGTGGAGCTGGAGCAGGGCAGCACCCCGGCCAACCGGGATTTCGTGCTCAACTGGCAGTTCGCGCCGGGAACGGACACCTCCGCCGCCTGGTTCACCGAAAGCTACCAGGATTATTACTATGGACTGCTGATGCTGGTGCCGCCGCCCGTGGAAAAGCTGCCCCGGTCTCCCGCCCGGGAAGTGATTCTGGTGGTGGATGTTTCCGGCTCCATGGAAGGGGATTCCATCATTCAGGCCAAACAGGCCCTGGAACTGGCTCTGAAGCGTCTTGGGCCTGACGACCGCTTCAACATCATTCGCTTCAACCACGATGCCTATTCCCTGTATCCGGCCTCCGTACCGGTCACCGCAGCCAACCGTGCCCGGGCCCTGGCTTGGGTCAGGGGGCTGCGCGCGGACGGGGGGACGGAAATGCGCAAGGCCATGGCGCTTGCCCTGGATGGCAAGGCCCATGACGGGCTACTGCGCCAGGTGGTTTTTCTCACGGATGGTGATGTGGGCAACGAGACGGCCCTGTTCCAGGTGATCGAGGACAAGCTGGGAGACAGCCGCCTGTTCACCGTGGGCATAGGCTCTGCCCCCAACGGTTACTTCATGAGCCGCGCTGCCGAGCATGGCCGGGGCAGCTACACCTACATCGGCGACGTGGCGGAAGTGGGGGAGAAAATGCAGCGCCTGTTCCTGCAACTGGAATCCCCGGCCCTCACGGATATCCATCTCGACTGGGGGCAGCAGGTGGAGCAATGGCCGCAAGCCGTGCCGGATCTTTATGCCGGGGAGCCAGTGCTGGTGGCGGTGCGCAGTGAGCAGCCGCTGGATGGCGTGGCGCTTTCGGGAAATGCTGGCGGCCAGGTATGGAGTCAGCGCCTGCGCACGGCCTCCGGAGAGGAGCGTCCCGGCCTGCATGTGCTTTGGGCGCGGCGCTATATCCGGTATCTCATGGGCCAGGAAATGAGCGGCAAGGTCACGGATTGGAAGCAGCGCATCCAGGCCGTGGCCCTGGAACATCATCTGGTGAGCCGTTTCACCAGCCTGGTGGCGGTGGACAAGACGCCCGCGCGTTCTGTGGAGGAAATGCTGGATTCCGAACCTGTGCCCACGGCCCTGCCCAAAGGCTGGTCCGCCAACGCGCTGTTCGGGCGGCTGCCCCAGACCGCCACGCCGGCGGATTTTTACCTGCTCTTGGGAATCCTGGGTCTGCTGACGTCTCTCCTGCTGTACCGGAGGCGGGCATGAGAAAGTTCCTGCTGGCGGGGCTGCTCCTGGCATCCGCATTGGCTTTCGGCCAGGGTGTCTGGATTCACGCCAAGGCGCTTCTGGCCCAGTACCTCATTGCCGATGCCTGGCAACAGCGTCTTCAGGGGGTGGAGAAAGCCAGGCCCTGGCCCTGGGCGGATACCTGGCCCGTGGCGCGCCTGGAAGCGCCTGCTCTGGGTGTCCGCCAGTACGTCCTGGCCGGCGCCACGGGCCGGACCCTGGCTTTCGGCCCGGGGCAAGTGTCTGGCAGCGCGATTCCCGGTTACGAAGGCAACAGCGTCATCAGCGGTCATCGCGACACCCATTTCCGCTGGCTGCGCGGGCTGAAGGCGGGAGATGAGCTGCGCCTGCAGCGACCGGACGGGCGTCTGCGCCGTTACCGGGTGCAGGGCATGGCAGTAGTCGATGAAAAGGATACCCGCATCCTGCGCCAGGATGGCCGCACGGTGCTGCACCTGGTCACCTGCTATCCTTTCGATGCCCTGGTGCCCGGCGGCCCCTTGCGCTACGTGGTGACTGCGGCGCCAGTTCCCAGCGAGCGGGTGTTTTGACGGCCTATTACAACAGTGCATCATAATGTGATACCGCGTTATGGCCGTAGGTCGAGCTTTAGCCCGACAACCCACCGTTGCGTGTCGGACTGAAGTCCGGCCTACAGGCGAGTGTCATTTTACTCGTGTGGCGCCGGCGGCGGCAGGGGCTGGCCGGAAAGCACCGCCTGGGCCGCAGCCTGGGGATCGGTTTCGCTGGTGGCCATGACCTGGATTCCCCAGTCCGCCATGCGGCGCACAAAGCCCTGACCACAACCGGCGGTAATCAGCACATCGGCTTCCTGCAAGGGATGCTCATATCCCCGGAATTCATGTATGGACATTTCCCGGGGCAGATCCAGGCGATCCACTTCCACCGCTTTGCCCGTGCCGTCGTCGGCATAGATGAGAAAGCGGCGGGTCTTGCCTGCGTGGCCTGTGATGGTGCGGAAATTCTGGCTGGTGATGGCGATTTTCATTTCATCCCTCGGGTACGCAGATGTTGTGACGGCTGATGGCGCGAATGGTTTTGAACAGCAGGTAGAGTACCACGGTGCTGATGAGCGTCAGAAATCCCCAACCCATGAGATGAAATCCTTCCTTGCCGGTGATCTCGTACATCCTCAGGGTGGCGATGGTCATGGCCGCCAGGGGGAAGGAGTAGGCCCACCAGGAGAGGAAGAACTGCAGCCTGGCGAAATAGTTGAACTGGGTAAGCAGCAATATGGTCAGGAACAAGGCAACGAAATACAGCACCCGGCCGAAAGCGTCCAGTTCACCCGTCAAGGCCGTGTAGGACAGGAAACCCACGGCGGGCGGGGCGATGAGAATGAACAGGGTGGGCAGGAGCTTGGCAGGCATGGGCTGATGGAACAGCACCCGGTAGAAAATGATGGTGAACAATACGATCCAGAACACCATGCCGATGCTGAAGAAGAACCAGGAGATCTCCATGTAACCCAAACGGGTGCCGGCAATAGGCACCAGTACATTGCCCACCACCGGGATGAACCAGGCCGGATTGATGTGGTGGATCTCGAAATGCTCGTGGTGAATCCACACGCGCATGACATAGAGGGTTATGACGAAATGCAGGCCGACCCCGCCAATCCACAGGATTTCCGCCAGGCCACGGGCGATGGGTAACAGGGCAATGGAAATCAGCAACAGGCTGATGGATACCGAAGGGAAAAAGTTCAGCTTGATGGGATTGTGCAGCTCGGCGCTCACGGCCTGTCGGTAGCGCAGGATCTTGGTGCTGTAGATGAGCAGGAGCAATACGAAGACGCTGCAGGTGAGCAATATCAGGCTGTGAGCCAGCTCCGGGCCAATTCCCAGGGTCCGGTGGGCCTTCTCCCAGGCAATGGTCAGCCCGGCCATTCCCATGATCATGGAAAAGAAGGAAACCGGAAAGTTTTCGAGTCTGGACGCGCTCATGATGATTTTCCTCTCGGGGCAGAATAATAACTGAGCAAAATGCTAGGTAATTAACTATGGAGGTGCATTGAAAATTGTCAACATCTGGCTGATTTTTGGAAAGAAATCTGCATGTTGCATTGTGCCATTTGGCACTCCTATCTGCGTCATATCACACAAAGTCGGCACTGGTCTGTGTCCAGAAGATACTTCAAATGGCTGATATTCATTGGGAAAGTTAAATGGCATAAGAATTGCTGTACGTGCTGGGACATGAACCATTCCTAATCAGTGAGAACAGGAGCCAATGAAGAAAACACAGATCCTCCCCTTGATTGTATGCAGTGGCCTGTGCGCCGCTGGTGTGGCGGCCGACCAGAAAGGACAGGCGGAAGAAAGCGAAGAAATGCCACAGCTTGTGGTCGAGGGCACACGCCTCGATGATATTGCGGGCAGGGAGGTCAAGTCTGCGGATCTGGCAGAGGCCCTGGCAAAAAAATCGGCTTCGGTTTCCATGGTGCGTCGCAGCGGCATCGCCAATGACATCATTCTGCGTGGTCAGAAGAAGGACAATATCAACATCCTCATCGATGGTGGCAAGATCTATGGCGCCTGTCCCAACCGCATGGACCCGCCCACTTCCCATATCCTGACCAACAACATCGAGTCTGTGGAAATCACCGAAGGACCCTATGACGTGGAGAACTTCGGCACGCTAAGCGGTGCGGTGAAGATCACCACCAGGGAACCGGAAGAGGGCATGCACGGCGAGGTCAGCCTCAATCTGGGCAGCTGGAACTATCTCAAGGGCGCGGCCACCCTGAGCGGCGGTACGGATCGCGTACGCGCCATGGCCAGTATTTCCAGGGAAACCAGCGAGCAGTATAAAGACGGCGACGGCAAGGATTTTGCCGAGCAGATTGCCCACTACGATCCCGCCACCAAGAGCCGCTATCAGGACAGATACCGGGATCTGGATGCCTATGAAAAGTCCACCTTCATGGGCAAGCTGTATGTGGACGTGACGGAAAACCAGGAGCTGAAACTGGGATACACCGCCAACCGCAGTGATGACGTGCTTTATCCCAGCAGCCCCATGGATGCCATCTATGACGACTCCGATATTTTCGACGCGGAATATATCATCAGCGGTCTGGGTGACTGGTCCCAGGAGCTGAGCATTCACTATTACAACTCCAAGGTGGACCACCCCATGTCCAACCGCTACCGCCTGTCTTCCGGGCCGGGTTCCATGAACGAAAAGACCCATCACCTGGAAACCCACATGCAGGGCGCGAGCATCAAGAACAGTTGGGATCTGGCCGATGGCACGGCCATGACTCTGGGGCTGGATTTCAGCCGCCGCAACTGGGATGGCGCCTTCGAGGGCAAGGGCATGGCGTCGAAGATCGATGGCTTCGTCAGCATCGATGACGTGGACACGGACAACGCGGCCATTTTCGTCGAAGCCGAAAAGAACTTCGGCAATTTTGACCTCAAACTGGGGGCGCGCTATGACGACACGAGCATCGAGCCGGCGGGTGACCAGCCGTCCAATGACTACACGGCCTTCAGTGCCTATGCCTTTGGCACCTACGGCTTGCAGGAGGGCATGAAACTGTTTGCCGGCCTGGGACGTTCCGCGCGGGTTCCAGATGCCCGGGAACTCTATATCCGCATGCCCATGAAGGGTGGCATGCTCATCGGCAATCCTGATCTGGAGCAGGTGAGCAATACCGAGATCGATCTGGGCCTGGAACTCAATGCCGGCTCCCTGTATCTCAAGCCCAAGCTGTTCTACAGCTGGCTGGGGGATTTCATCATCTACAACGACAGCAAGATGATGCGCCGTTTCGACAATGTGGATTCCATCCTCTACGGCTTCTCACTGGACGGCTCCTACAGTTTCACGGATCAGCTCTACCTGGATTTCGGCCTGGCCTGGCAGCGTGGGGAAAAGGACGAAGCTCAGCCGGGACAAAACGACAAGGATTTGCCGGAGATTCCACCCCTGAAAGGCAATGTCTCCCTGAACTGGGAATACAGGGATGACAGCCTGGCCCGTGCCGAGGTGGTGGCTGCCGACAGCTGGACCCGCTATGACGCCGACAACGGTGAACAGGCGCTGGACAGCTGGGCCATCCTCAATCTCAAGGTGGAGCATGCGCTGACCAGGCATATCGATGTGGTGCTGGGTATCGACAATGTGTTCGACGAAACCTATGCCGTAAGCAACACCTACAAGGATCTCACCCTGCTGGAAGGCGGCGGTGGAGACGTGATTCTGATGAATGAACCGGGACGTTATTTCTACCTGAACGCGGCCTACAAATTCTGATTCAGGTATTCGTTTGGCCCGAATTTCCGGGCTGTGCGCGGCACAAGGACGTACCGCAATTCCTGACGGCTGCATGCCATCGAGAATCTGGGAAGCGGGAACCCCAGATTTCCGTTTCCGTGCTTGAACAAAGTCCGGAAAGGACTTTTTCAACATCCTCCCTGAAGAAAAGGCGCTTGCTGGCCAGATGTTTCATGAACAGCCTGCTGATTGCACTGGCACTTGTTTTCACTGACAACTGCCTGCGGTCTGGGCTTCCCGCTCCTGCCTCGCCTGTCTTCCGCCATTCCTGGAGCTGTGTCTTCTCCCTGTTTGAGGATGTCGTAAAAGCCCTTCCCTGGGTTTTCATGACTCGGAATCCGAAAAGTGCGATATTCCGATTCCTTCATTTTCAATAACTTGCAGCCATTGAAAATGGCGATGCATGCCTGCATCGCGGCGGCTGTCGCCTTTTGCGACATCCTCCTTTTCCGGGGGGTTGCATGTCCTGATTGAACGCCATCCATGGTGTGAACCGGTGATTTTCCACGGATTTTCCAGGTCCACGCCCTCTGCAGGCGAAAAAAATTCCTTGTGAAAACATGAAATGAGCGAGAAGGCGTATAATACCCGAACTAGTCGGGCTATATGCCAAGCAGGGATGGTTGTCCTGCGACCTGGCTCCATGACTGATTTGAGAAAGGGAATTTGCATGACCCGGTATGAGGAAAAACGCCTGGACCCCATCCTGCTGAAGCAGACTGACCAACTGTACAGCCGGCTGACGGACTCGGCCGTTGGCACTATTCTAGCGGGGCTGTTTCTGGTGCTGATCGTGGGCAAGGCCAGTGATGAGAGCACCGCCTGGGGCTGGTTTGGCCTGATGACGCTGGCCAGCGTTTATCGCTGGGTAACCGCCCTGGTCTATTTCCGGCAAGACAGCGAGCAGCGGGCAGACCCCCGCTGGCGGCTCAGGTTTCGTATCGCGGCCTGGGTCGTGGCGTTCATCTGGATCCTGCCGTTATGGCTGTTCTATCCTTCCGAACCCATACCGCAGATGCTGACGATCCTGGTTCTGGCCGGCATAGCAGCAGGCGCCATTTCCATTCTTGCCTACGACAGCCTGGCGCTCATGGTGTTTCTGGTCATCCTGTTGATTGGCGTCGCAAGCCGTTTGCTGCTGCAGGGCGATGAACTGTCCCTGCAGGTCCTGTACCTGGTAGCATTGCATATGGTGTTTATGGCCAGATTCGGTCGCAATGTCGGCAGCAGTTTCATGGAACTGCTGGTTTTGCGCCAGTCGACTGAAGAACACAACCTGATGCTGTTGTCGATCACCGAGGAGGTGGCGCGTATCGGCTACTGGCAGTGGGACATGAAGTCCTCAAAAATCGAGTTTTCCTCCAACCTGCGCAGAATGTGCAGAGGTTCCAGTGACCAGCTGAGTATCCATTCCTGCCTGAAACAGGTACACCCCGACGATCGCCGCCGGGTGCAGGCGTCCATCGACAATGTGCGTTTTACCGGCCAGGAGGCAAGCGTCGAATATCGCCAGCGTGATCCGAATGGCACGGGCTGGATGTGGATGAATCAGGTCATCCGGCGTATCGATGAATCCTCTGGCAAGCAGTTTCTGCTGGGCATGGTTCAGGATGTTTCGGTTCTGCGCAAGGCAGAGCAAAAGATCTTCGACATGGCCTATTACGATGAACTGACCGGACTGGCCAACCGCGGGCATTTCCGCGAACACCTGAAGGAAAAGGTCAAGCGCGCGCGTCGCCGCTGGAGCCGGTTTGCCCTGCTGTACATCGATCTTGATGGTTTCAAACAGGTCAACGATACCATGGGCCATCAGAAGGGTGATGAATTCCTGCGCCATTTCTCGGTCAAACTGAAACGGGTGGTGCGCGAATCGGATTTCATTGCACGTCTCGGTGGCGACGAATTCTGCATATTGATCGAGGATATCAAGGGCAGCATGGATTGCGTGCCCACGGCCCAGCGCTGCCTCAAATTGCGCGATGTGCCCATCGTTATCGACAACCACAGCTTCTATCCCCATATGAGCATAGGCATCGCCGTCTATCCGGATGATGGCGCTGATGGAGACAGTCTGCTCAAAGCCGCCGACGCCGCCATGTATGCGGCCAAGCAGGATGGCAAGCACAACTATGCGTTCTATGACAACGAGATGACCGAACGTGCCGCGCGACGGGTTCGTCTCGAAGCCGAACTGCGGCAAGCGCTGAAGCGGGAGGAGTTCTTCCTCGTCTATCAACCCAAGGTGGATCTGCGCAGCAACGAACTCAAGGGCGTCGAAGCCCTGCTGCGCTGGCGCCATCCCGAGCGGGGGGTGGTATTGCCGGATCAGTTCATCGATGCAGCAGAACGCATTGGCCTGATCCAGGAGATTGGGGAATGGGTGTTGGATCAGGCCTGCCGGCAGCTGCGGGAATGGAAGCAACAAGGTGTGCATCTGCAGATGGCGGTGAATATCGCCTCCAATCACTTCAGTAACGTCCGTTTCGTTGATCATGTTCGGGAAATCATGAAACGCCATGAAGTTGCCGAAGGCCAGATTGAAGTAGAGATCACCGAGAGCATGACCCGGGATCCGCAACAGCATCTCAGGGTTTGCCGTGAACTGCGGCGCTATGGCGTGCGCGTGGCCATCGACGATTTCGGTACCGGCTATTCCTCCCTGTCGGTGCTCAAACAGCTGCAGGTGGACACCCTGAAAGTGGACAAGAGCTTCATCCAGCACCTGCCCGGTGATCGTGGTTCCACGCTGCTGGTGCGTGCGATCATCGACATCGCCCTGGGTCTGGGCTGCGATGTGGTGGCTGAGGGGGTCGAGGACCAAGCTCAGGCAGACTTTCTGCGCCAGCTCGGTTGTCCCTATGTACAGGGTTACTATTTCAGTCGCCCTGTCGAGGCCAGCGAGATTCCCGCCATGCAGGGCAAGCTGTTCGTTGGCAATGAAAACGTTGTCATGGCGCCGCTTGGAAAGACTGATCTGGTTTCCCGACCGTGAAAATTTCTCCGGCATGAGAGGCATCCCCAGGAACAGGGGAGGGAAAACGGTGCAGGAGGCTCACGCTTGGCGGAATCTGTGGTGGCCCGCGCCACATCAGGCGAACCAGAGTCAGGGCTGCAGCTGATATTTTTTCAGCCTGTAAATGAAAGCGTAGCGTGTCAGGCCCAGGATGCGCGCCGCTTTGCTCTGGTTGCCGCCGGTTTTTTCCAACGCCTGCTGGAGCAACTCCTTTTCTACTTCTTCCAGCTTGATCCCGGTGTCAGGCAGAGAGAAAGTCCAGCGGCTTTGATGCTGGTGGCGGATTTCCCGGGGCAGGTTGCCCTCGTCGATTTCCCGACCGCTGAAAAGGATCAGCATGCGTTCGCACAGATTGCGCAGTTCGCGCACGTTTCCCGGCCAGGCATAGCTCTCCAGGCATTTCATGGCAGCCTTGGTGTACACCGGGGGGGCAAGCTGGTGCCGGGCGGCAAGATCCCGGGTGATGTCTTTCATCAGCAAGGCCACATCCCCGCTGCGTTCCCGCAGGGGAGGCACATGAAATGGGACGATATTCAGACGGTAATAGAGATCTTCCCGGAAGCTTCCCTGTTCGACCTTTTCCCGCAAGTCCGCGTTGGTGGCGGCAATCAGGCGAACATCGGCATGACGTTGCTTGAGGCTGCCCACGGGCTGGAATTCGCCGGACTCCAGGAAACGCAACAGTTTGGCCTGGATGTCCAGGGACATTTCGCCCACTTCATCGAGGAACAGGGTACCGCCTTCTGCCTGGCTGATGCGGCCGGGATTGTCGGAAATGGCGCCGGTGAAGGCTCCTTTCACGTGACCAAAGAACTCGGATTCCGCCAGCCCCTCGGGCAGGGCTGCGCAGTTGATGGCCACGAAAGGTGCATCGGCCCGGGTGCTGTTGCGGTGTATCTGCCGGGCCAGCAGTTCCTTGCCGGTGCCACTTTCGCCCAGCAGAATGACAGCCACATCGGTGGCGGCGGCAACGTCCAGGGAACGCAGCAGCGCGGTGAATTCCGGGGAGTTGCCCAACATCTTGCAGTTGCCGGATATGTTCATTTCTAAAGCTTCTACCAGTTGATGATAAGCCCCGCAAGGGCGAAAGCGATCAAGGCAATGCCAGCAATGGTACGCATGCGCGGATTGTGCGCAAAACGCATGATCTGATCGGCAAAAACGCCGGTGGAGATCACTGCCGGCAATGTGCCCAAGCCGAACATCAGCATAAATATACTACCTTCGACAGCGCTGCCTTGACCCAAGGCAATAAAGAGCGCCGAATAGACCAGTCCACAGGGTAGCCAGCCCCAGACGAGGCCGTAGAGCAGCGCCTGCAAGGGAGATTTGACGGGCAGGAGCTTTCTTCCCAGGGGTTCGATCTTGCGCCAGACCGGGGCGCCGACGCGCTCGATATACGCCAGGCCGGGAAACCAGCCTGCGAGATAGAAACCCACGGCCACCATGAGCACCGTGGCCACCAGCAGCAGAATGGAGTGGCCATAACGCGGGCTGATGCTCAGCAGCAGGCCGGAACCGAAGGCGCCCGCCAGGCCGCCGGCCAGGGTGTAGCTGAGCATGCGGCCAAAACTGTAATAGCCGAGATAGCCCAGCAGACGCCCCGAGTGCTGGCGGGTCTGCGCTGGCAGGCTGAAAGTCAGCACGCCCATGATGCTGCCGCACATGCCCATGCAGTGCAGGGCACCGAACAGGCCCATGAGGAAGGCGCCAAGATAGCCAATCTCCATGAAGTTACAGTTGTCTGATGCGTTCCGCCTGTTCTTTCAGGTTGTGCAAGGCATTGCGGGCGGCTTTGAGTTTGTCCCGTTCCTTTTGCACCACGGCTTCCGGGGCCTTGTCGGTGAAGCCGGGGTTGGCGAGTTTCTTTTCTGCCCGTTCCACTTCGGATTGCAGCTTGGCCATTTCCTTTTCCAGGCGCTTGAGTTCGGCTTCCTTGTCGATGAGGTCGGCCAGGGGAATGAGGATCTTCATCTCACCCACCAGGGCCATGGCGGCTTCGGGGGCTTCCTCGCCAGGTTCCAGCACCCGCACGGATTCGGTCTTTGCCAGGAAATCCAGGTAATGCCGGCTGTCGGTCAGGTGGGCCTGATCGCGTTCGCTGGCGTTTTCCAGCAGCACGGGCACGGGCTTGCCGGGGGCAATGTTCATTTCGCCCTTGATGCGGCGTATGCCCTGGATGAAGTCCATGACCCAGTGCATTTCCGCCTCGGCTTCGGCATCCCGCAGGGTTTCATCGGCCACGGGGAAAGGCTGGAGCATGATGGTGTCGCCTTCCACGCCTGCCAGCGCTTTCACCTGCTGCCAGATTTCCTCGGTGATGAAAGGCATGATGGGATGGATGATGCGCAGCAGCGCTTCCAGCACCGTCACCAGGGTATGCCGGGCGGCGCGTTTCTGTTCCTCGCTGCTGTCATCGGAATTGAGCACGGGCTTGGTGAGTTCCAGGTACCAGTCGCAGTATTCGTTCCAGGTGAACTCGTAGATGGCCTGGGCGGCATGGTCGAAGCGGTAGCCTTCGATGGCGGAAGCAACTTCCTCCGCCGTGTGTTGCAGGCGGGAGAGAATCCAGCGGTCGGCCACGGAAAGGGCATTTTGTCGGGCTGAAGCCCGACCTACGGGAGGGTGTAGGTCGGACTTCAGTCCGACATCCGCCACATTCATCAACACGTAGCGCGAGGCGTTCCACAGCTTGTTGCAGAAGTTGCGATAGCCCTCGATGCGCTGCAGGGAAAGCACGATGTCCCGGCCCGTGGAGGCCTGGGAGGCGAAGGTGAAGCGCAGGGCGTCGGTGCCATAGGCGGGGATGCCGTCAGGAAAGTTCTTGCGAGTCTGTTTTTCGATCTTTTTCGCCAGATGGGGCTGCATCATGCCGGAGGTGCGTTTGGCCACCAGGGACTCCAGGTCGATGCCGTCGATGACGTCGATGGGGTCCAGCACATTGCCCTTGGATTTGGACATCTTCTGGCCCTCGGCGTCACGCACCAGGCCGTGAACATAGACCTCGTGGAAAGGCACGTCGTCCATGAACTTCAGGCCCATCATGATCATGCGCGCCACCCAGAAGAAAATGATGTCGAAGCCCGTGACCAGCACGCTGGTGGGGTAGAAGGTCTGCAGGCGTTCGGTCTGTTCCGGCCAACCCAGGGTGGAGAAGGGCCACAGGGCGGAGCTGAACCAGGTGTCCAGCACGTCCTCGTCCTGGCGCAGCGGGTAGTCGTCGGCGAGCTTGTGCTGCTTGCGCACTTCCGCTTCGGAACGGCCCACGTAAACATTGCCCGCCTCGTCATACCAGGCGGGAATACGGTGCCCCCACCAGATCTGGCGGCTGATGCACCAGTCCTGGATGTTGCGCATCCATTCGAAATAGGTGTTCTTCCAGTTGTCCGGCACGAAGCGGATGCGGCCGCTTTCCACGGCCTCGATAGCCGGTCTGGCCAGGGGTTCGATCTTCACATACCACTGGTCCGTGAGGAAGGGTTCGATGACGGCATTGGAGCGGTCGCCCCGTGGCACCATGAGCTTGTGATCCTCGGTCTTCTCCAGCAGGCCCTGGGCTTCCAGATCGGCCAGAATGGCCTTTCTTGCTTCATAACGATCCATGCCCACATATTGTTCCGGGATCAATCCCTGATCATCTGCTTCATTGGCGCGGATGGCGGCATCCACGGTGAAAATATTGATCAGGCCGCCATGGGGCTGGTCGGCAATGGCGGTTTCGTCCCGGTGACGCAGCCAGACCTCGTAGTCGTTGAAGTCATGGGCGGGGGTGATCTTCACGCAGCCGGTGCCAAACTCGGCATCCACATGCTCATCGGCAATGATGGGAATCTTCCGCCCGGTGAGGGGCAGCTCCACGAATTCACCAATGAGGTGCGCATAGCGTTCATCGCCAGGGCTGACCGCTACGGCGCAGTCGCCGATCATGGTTTCCGGGCGGGTGGTGGCCACCACCAGGTGACCGGTACCGTTGGACAGGGGATAGCGCATGTGCCACAGGTGGCCGTTTTCTTCCGTGGACAGCACTTCCAGGTCGGAGACGGCTGTATGCAAAACCGGATCCCAGTTCACCAGGCGCTTGCCGCGGTAGATGAGGCCTTCCTCGTACAGGCGCACGAAGACTTCGCGCACGGCCTGGGACAGGCCTTCGTCCATGGTGAAGCGCTCATGCTCCCAGTCCAGGGAGGCCCCCATGCGCCGCAGCTGGCGGGTGATGGTTCCGCCGGATTCCTTCTTCCACTGCCAGACGCGTTCGATGAACTTGTCCCGGCCCAGATCGTGGCGGGTCTTGCCTTCGGCTTCCAGCAGGCGCTCCACCACCATCTGGGTGGCGATGCCGGCGTGGTCGGTGCCTGGCTGCCACAGGGTGTTGTCCCCCTTCATCCGATGGTAACGGATCAGACCGTCCATGATGGTGTCCTGGAAAGCATGGCCCATGTGCAGGCTGCCCGTAACATTGGGCGGGGGAATCATGATGCAGTAGGGTTCGCCCTGGCCGCTGGGAGCAAACCAGCCATTGTCTTCCCAAGTCTGGTACCAGCGGGTTTCGATCTGTTTGGGGTCGAATGTTTTGTCCATCTTGTAGCGCTATTGTCGTTGAGATCTGCGGGAAATCGATCAATTATAGGTGAAAACGAATGCCTAAAGCGTTTTTT
>JALVNE010000076.1 GCA_027026755.1 Sedimenticola sp.
CCACCAGTCCCCACAGGCCGGAAGGCCGCTCTTGAAGTTCTGTAATCCACCCCGCTGCGGGGGCCGGTTGGCCGTTTTTGGCGGCTTTGTCTATCTGGTGGTCATAATCTATGGCCAGCAGGGTTTTCCCGGCATAGGCGCGGGTGTTGTCGATCACTTCCCCCAGGTTATCGGCTTTCCAGGGGCCGCGCCCGTCTCTCCCGGTGAATGTGCCTTTGGGCAGAAGGTGTATCCACTGCTTTCTGCCGCCTGCCTCCAGTGAGGCCGATAAACAGACGCTATGAGATGCTGTATCCATTTCTTTCCATTTCCCTCAATATTCGATAAACAGTCCGATCCCGAATACCAAACTTTTTGGCTATTGATAAGTGACTGGCTCCGGCTTTTTTCATGGCGACAATTTCTTTGTCTCTCTTCAGCTTTTTGAGCTTCGCTGCCATGGGCACCTTCAATACGTTGCCGCCACAACGGGCACACAGGGCTTCATAATCGTTTGGTGATAGCAAACCGGCAAATTTTCCATCCGGCGAGGCTGTATGCGGAATGTATAGATTTTCGCCACCAAACTTGGTAACCAGAGACAACAAGCCATGCACGGAAATCACATCACCCAATTCATGCATGAAAAAGGACGGAAGATTGTTTCTCACTTCTTCGTCAGATAAACCTGTGAGGCTCATCAAAGTATGTTCCTTGGTGAATGTTTGGGGAACGATAACGGGCACTGACAAGCGTCATAAGAATGACGCCCGTCAGGGGGAGAGCGTTCTTCGTGTTATCCTTCGCGTGAGGCAATGCCATGACAACCGGGAAATCGCCGGTCCGGTTGCGTGAGCCAGACAACAAGCTGGACATGCCTACGAGGAAGGTGGCGTACCTCCTTGGCATTGCCTCTCATTCTTCCTGCAAGCCGTTTAATTCCCTTTAAAAACGTTTAACTATTTTTTTTATGGGTTACCCCACTGGGTAGGTCATTTGCGCCCCACAGAGGCGCTCTCCGCCTCCTCCCGAATCCATTGCGCTTGTATTTCCCTCTTGTTGTTTTTCCAATAACGATGGATAGCTGACTTGGAAGGTGCACGATCTTTCCCGAACTCTTCCAGGCAGGCGGCAGCCGCCTCCTTGAAGGTCATGGTCTTTAGGCACTGAAGGACAAAACGGTTCACATCAGGATCGTGCTTGATAACTGAAAACTGTTCCTTGCTATGCAATTTGACCAGTGAAGCTCTGTAGGGGGACTTCTTGACGCTCATATCGTGCTCTGTAATTGTTTGGTGGCTACTCATCAGGCCATGGCCACCACGCCATGACGACCGGGGCAAGCCCCGGTTTCGTATCAGTCTTTCTCTCCAGTTCTGTTTGTGTTGTTCAATGCACCAGCCAGGGCATCAAGATCGGCACTCAGCTTTTCCGACAGGGTTATAGCGGCTATTGCCAACGATGAAACGCGGCCTTGCAGCTCAACAGCGTCAATCGTCCGGTCAGAGTTATGAAGTAGCAACTGCTCCATCGCCCATACAATGTCACGAATGTAGGAAGCTTCAACAGAACGAGTGTATATAGAATCACTGGCTTCTTTCGCGGTGAGTTGCGGTTTCATTTTGCTTCCTCCATACGGATAGTGTTTCTCCATTTCTGGAGTCCGGTTATTACCTTCCGGGCTTGGTCACGATTTAGAAAACGCGGTGAATCCACTTTTGCAATGCGTTTTGTAAAGGTTTTGAGGCCATGACTATCAAGCCCATTCCATCCCATTTCCCGGCTCAGGGCGGCAAGCTTGTTCCACTGGGAGGGCGTGGGCCGGTTATAGCCATGGGATGAACCCCTGCCCGCGCCATCAAGCCATCCTGCATCCCTGAGATCGGTCACGGCATCCTGCAATTGCTTGATGGTGAGATTGGCCGCACTTCGAACACCGAACCGCTGTTCCAGCCAGTCACGATAATTTT
>JALVNE010000077.1 GCA_027026755.1 Sedimenticola sp.
CCACGGCCAGGCGGAAGCCCAGGCCGAACTCGGCATTGTCCTCGAACAGGGAATTGGACCAGGCCGGCCCCCTGCCCTCGGGATTGGTGGTGTAAGGCGTGGTGGGCAGGTTGCCGCCATAGATGGACGAGCAGCCCGTGGCATTGGCAATGAGCATGCGGTCGCCGAACATCTGGGTGGCCAGGCGGATGTAGGGCGTTTCGCCGCAGCCCAGGCAGGCCCCGGAGAACTCGAACAGGGGCTGGGCCAGCATGGCGGACTTCATCTTGGGCCAGGCAATCTTCTCCCGGTCGTATTCCGGCAACTTTTCGAAGAAAGCCCAGTTCTTGCGGTCCTGTTCCAGGATTTCTTCCTTGGGCACCATGTCCAGGGACTTGTGGCTGGCATTGCTCTTGTCCCGGGCCGGACAGACATCCGCGCAGATGCCGCAACCCGTACAATCATCCGGCGCCACCTGGTAGGCCACATACAGACCGGCAAACTCCTTGCCCTTCATGGGGCGATAGAGGAAACCTTGCGGCGCGTCCTTCAGGTCTTCCTCGGTGAACACCTTGGAGCGGATGGCCGAATGGGGGCAGACGAAGGGGCATTTGCCGCATTCGATGCACAGTTCCGCGTCCCACTTGGGCAGCTCCAGGGCAATGCTGCGCTTTTCCCAGGCCGCGGTGCCCAGGGGCCAGGAGCCGTCGGCGGGAATGGCGCTCACGGGCAGCTCATCACCCTTGCCTGCAATGAGGGTGGCGGTGACGCGGCGCACGAAGTCCGGCGCTTCTTCCGGCACCGGCGGCAGGAAGTCCCGGCTGCTGTCCGCCGCAGCCGGCAGGCTCACCTCGTGGAGAGCGGCCAGGGAAGCGTCGATGGCGTCGAAGTTGCGCTGCACGATCTTGCGCCCCTTGCGGCCATAGGTCTTTTCCACGGCATTCTTGATTTTGTCTATGGCTTCATCCCGGGGCAGCACACCGGAGATGGCGAAGAAACAGGTCTGCATGATGGTGTTGATACGCCGCCCCATGCCGGTTTCCTTCGCCACCCGATAGGCGTCGATGACCCACAGCCTGATGTTCTTCTCCAGCATCTCCTCCTGCATGGGCCGCGGCAGGCTGTGCCAGACCTGGTCCGGCGGCGTCGCCGTATTGAGCAGCAGCACCGCCCCCGACGCGGCCTTCTCCAGGAGATTGAAGCGCTCCACGAACTGAGGCTGGTGGCAGCCGATGAAGCTGGCCTCGCCGTCCCCGATGAGATAACTGGCGCGAATGGGCCGCGGGCTGAAGCGCAGGTGGGAAACCGTTACCGCTCCGGCCTTCTTGGAGTCATAGACGAAATAGCCCTGAACATACTGGTCGGTTTCCTCGCCGAGAATCTTCAGGGTGTTCTTGTTGGCGCTCACGGTGCCGTCGGAGCCCAGGCCGTAGAACAGGCACTGGATGACGCCATCCATGTCCCGATTGCGCGCCCTATGGTCCCATTCCAGGCTGGTATGGGACACATCGTCATGGATGCCGATGGTGAAATGGTTTTTCGGTTCCCCGGCGCGCAGGTTGTCGAACACGGCGCGGATCATGCCAGGTGTGAATTCCTTGGAGGACAGGCCATAGCGCCCGCCAAGAATACGGGGCAGGACGGTAAACTTTTCTCCCCCGGCTGCCACATGCTCGGCAAAGGCGGTGACCACGTCCTTGTACAGGGGCTCGCCTCCGGCGCCGGGTTCCTTGCAGCGGTCTAGCACTGCCAGGGCTTTTACCGTGGATGGCAAGGCATCGAGCAACAGGCCGGCGTCGAAGGGCCGGTACAGGCGCACCCGCAGCAGGCCCACCTTCTCACTCTCACCCAGCAGATGCTCCACGGTTTCCTCCACCGCCTCGGCGCCGGAACCCATGAGCACGATGACGCGCTCCGCGTCACTGGCGCCGAAATAGTCGAACAGGTGATACTGGCGCCCCGTCAGTT
>JALVNE010000078.1 GCA_027026755.1 Sedimenticola sp.
GCCGCCAGGTTGCGCTCGTAGATGAGGCTGGCCAGTTCCCGGTTTTCTTCGGAATGGGTGCTGTGAAAATTATCGAAGCCAATGCGGAAATCGCGGAAATCCGCCTGATGTTCTTCGGACATGGCCTTGATCAGTTCTTCTGGCGAAATGCCTTTCTGCCGCGCATGCAGCATGATGGGCGTGCCATGGGCGTCGTCGGCGCAGATGTACCAGCATTCATTGCCGCGCATCTTCTGGAAGCGGGCCCAGATGTCCGTCTGGGTGTATTCCACGATGTGGCCGATGTGCAAAGGGGCGTTGGCGTAGGGCAGGGCGCTGGTGACCAGTATTTTTCTCATGATTGTCCGTGCTTGTGCTGAAACTTGATAGGGCGGATAACTAATAATTATCCCACAGTTACGCGTTTCAGAGGACTTCGGTTTTTGCGTCCAGGGTGCTGAGGTCGGTCTGCTTGGCGCTGAAGAACGCCCGGCGGCCGCCAGCTCTGAAATCTTCCAGGCCGGTATAGTCGTCGAAGTCGGGAATCAGCATGGTGGTGTCGTAACCGAACAGGCGGGTCATGTCGAATACCGCCTTGCAGGTGGGCCAGAACACCAGTTCCTGATCCACGGCGTTGCGTGGGTCGTCAGTGGGTTCGTGGACGATGCGCAGAAAGGACTGGGGGGCGCTGTCCACGGCGGTGTCGATGAGCAGCAAGTCCGTGTTCAGGCGGGCGATGTTTTCCAGCAACTCTATGGGCCGGTTGATGTGGTACAGCAGGCCAAGGCAGAGGACGACGTCGAACTGCCCCAGGGCCTCAGGATCGAGATCGAACACGTTGCCCAGGGAGAAGTCGTAGCGTTCAGGCGCCACTTCCAGTGTCTCGAACACGAAGTTTGCCTGGTCGATGTGCATCTGGCGCACGTCCACGCCCTGCACGAAATCGGCCCCGGCCTCGATGGCGTTCAAGGACCAGAATCCAGCGTTGCAGCCCAGATCCAGCACCCGTTTGCCGCACAGGCTGCCGCCGAACAGCTTCACCATGGGATCGAAGAAATGCGCCTTGCGCCGGGCATGGCGCAGCACGCTTTTTTCACCGCGCACGGCGGGGGTCAAATGTCCTTTTAGATCAAACTGATAGTGCCATTGCTCGAAGCTGTCTATGCGTGCCTGGATATCCTGCTCTGGTTGCTTCATGGTCTGCGTGGTCGGGGTTTCAGGAAGGTGACGAAGATTTTTCGCATGGTTGTCGCTGTGTTGGAGTTAGCGGGTCTGTAGGTCGGGCTGAAGCCCGACCTACACGAAGCTCATTATTATCTCACAGAACAGAGGGGTAATGTCCGAGTGTTTTGGTTGGTATTAGCCCGCCGGTGGTGTAGAATCGCGCCCAACTGATAAGAATTTGTATGCCCTCGCGGCAGGAGACTCAATATGTCGGAAGTGACCAAAGAAGCAATCGAAGAAGCCCTCAAGGGCTATGTTCAGCCCGACCTGGGCAAGGACCTCGTCAGCACCAAGATGGTCAAGGACATCCAGATCGACGGCGGCAAGGTCAAGCTGACCGTGGTGCTGGGTTTCCCTGCCAAGACCGTGGCCGAGGACATCAAGGCCGGTCTGTGCGAGGCGGCAAAATCCGTCGATGGCGTGAGTGATTGCGAAGTGGACCTGAGCTGGAAAGTCGTAGCTCATTCCGTGCAGAAATCCCTCAAGCCCATCGACAACATCAAGAACATCATCGCCGTGGCCTCCGGAAAGGGCGGCGTGGGCAAGTCCACCACTGCCGTGAACCTGGCCCTGGCCCTGTCCCAGGAAGGCGCCAAGGTGGGCATCCTGGACGCGGACATCTATGGTCCCTCCCAGCCGCGCATGCTGGGCATCTCCGGTCAGCCCGAGTCCAAGGACGGCAAGACCCTGGAGCCCATGAACAGCTATCACCTGCAGGCCATGTCCAT
>JALVNE010000079.1 GCA_027026755.1 Sedimenticola sp.
AACAGAGATAGAAGACACCCAAGGAGGTAGAAGACACCCATAAATCGGCAGAGATAGACAGCGGCAGAGATAGAAGACACCCATAAATCGGTATCCCCTCGAAACACCCAGTCATTTCGATGCAATCTGAGGGAAAATAGCCAGACTGCCCTGATTTTTACGCCACCAACGGCTTTTTCTGACGGTTTACCGTGGAAGCGAATAGCGAATAGAAGACACCCAAATATTGACATACTTCGGGCAAGCCCTCAGTTTCCACGCTTGTCGAGAGGAAAACGGCCAAATTCCCACGGTTTCCGCGCCACCACGGTGCTTTTCCACCGTTCCGGCGGTGATTTCACAACCACCGGCCCAGCAGCCATCCGGCCGGTATCGGCAAAACGGTGAAAATCAGAGGAGGAATGGAAAAGGCGTGCGCTTGGTGGCGCTTTTATCCCGGAGAGAAATATCGCCGGCAGTTGCCGATGCCCTGAACCCAATGCTGTGCCCGGGCTTCAACCACCGTTTCCACTTTCTCCGGCCGTCCCACCAGGGAATGAAACAGGCTCTCGAAGGATTGGGTGAGTTTCTGCCAGGAACGGCCTTCCAGGCCCAGGCGTTGCAGAATAGGTAACTGGGCGGCATCGATATGGCCTGCCTTGTCTTCCCGAATCGCCCGGCCTGTCCAGTCCAGAAGGTCCAGATAATCCTTAAAAGTAAACGGAATGCCCTTGGGCGAATCCTGCTGGTGATTTTCCACAAAAGGCAGCAGCTCAACAGGTTGGGCCTGTTTCTGCAAAGCGGTACGAATACGTTTGCGCACAGAGGTGTATTTCGACTTTTCCGGCGTGTCTGCCTGCTTCGCCCGCACCGGGTTCAAATCCACATAAGCCATGCAAGCCAACAATGCGGCCTCATCCAACAGGGCTTGTGACTTGAACCGTCCCTCCCAGAACCGTCCGGTACAGCCGTCCTCCGCATTGGCCTGGCGGGCAATGGCCTCGTTCAGGCAGCGCATGAACCAGCTGATGGACATCAGCCGCTCCCGCCAGACCTCCGCCTGCCGGGAAAGCTCCGTTTCCTGGGCTTCATGCAATGGCTTACCAGATAAAAAAGCCTGGGAAATCAAAGTGCCGTTGAACAACTGGTGCCAGCGTTCCACCACTTCCCCCAAAGACCAGCCTTGGGCCATATCCCTGTCCACATGCAAAACCACATGGGTATGGTTGGACATGACCGCATAGGCGCAGACATCGATGGCAAAGACTCTGGCCAGCTCCAGCAGGCGGGATTCCACCCACTCACGGCGGTGTTCGAAAGACTTTCCGGTAACCGGGTCTTCCCCGCACAGGAAAGCGCGCCTGACGCAGCGGGAAACACAATGGTAATAGGGCGTATCGTCCAGGCTGATGAGGGCTTTTCTGGGTTTTGGCATGGGAAATCCTTTTTTCAGTAGTTCTCCAAGTGTTCTCTATTCTGCCTGCGGACGGGAGGGGTGTCAATGGGTGGGTGTCCCTATCCCTAATGGGTGGGTGTCCCTAATCGCTCTCAATTGGAATGGAGCCCCGAATTCAACCAATTCCCGCACCAGCGCCTCAGCTGTGGAGAGAATGGAAGACACCCAATAATCGGTGCAATGGGTGGGTGTCCATAAATCCATAAATCCATAGGTGTCCATAAATCCCAATGATAAATCCATCCATAAATCCACCCTGAAACAAGTTTCCAGGTTGACAATTGCCACCATGAAGTTTACACTTTGTAGTGTAAACCAATACGGAGAATTCAACATGAAAGCAACGGCCAAAGATTTAAGATTTCACTCCAAGGAATTGATCGAAACTGTGAGCCGAGGAGAGGAGGTTATTATCACTTTTCGTGGCAAACCATGTGCTAAATTGGTCCCCTTCAAGGAGAAGGAAAGCAGAGATCTACAACATCAGGCATTT
>JALVNE010000080.1 GCA_027026755.1 Sedimenticola sp.
GGAGATCGAGGTTGATCGCAAAGTGCTGGCTGATCTTGCGGTGACGGATATGGTGGCATTTTCCGCCCTGGCCGAAAAGGCCAAGAGCAGCCTGGCCACGCTTTAACCCGGCTGTATATGTTGTCGCTGGTGTAACTATTCAGCTCACCCCTGAAATCCGCCATTTCTGCGTTGAAAAATGGTCATTTACACGCGTAAACTCCCATTTTTCGCCTTGAACTGACGGATTTCAGGGGCAATCTGAACAGTTACCGGCTTGTTTCATACGATGCTGAATAGTTACTCGCCGGTTAACCCGGCGGCCAGATCCAGATATAGGGGCCTTAAGGTAACAAGCGGGGCACGCATCAAGGCGCGGCTCTCGGGGTGAGAGACTGCACGCCTGCCAGGAACCGTAACGTGGAGACGTGCCGTGCTCGGCGTCTCCAACCGGCAGGGTCGGGTTGGGGAAATCGCGAATCTTTTTCCATTGAATACTCCAGTTTCAAGCTTTCCAAGTCATACAGGAAAAAAGCAGAGTGCATGAGCTGAGCGCGCTTGTTAAAGAGGCCGAGCAGGCAATTTCTGCCGCGACAGAACTGGCTGCGTTGGAGCAACTAAGGGTTACTTACCTCGGAAAAAAAGGGTTGCTGACCGGCCAGATGAAGCAGCTTGGTTCACTGCCGCCTGAAGAGCGTCCCAAAGCCGGCCAGGTGATAAATCAGGCCAAGCAGAAGGTCCAGGATGCGCTGGAGCGGCAGCGGGAGCTGTTGCAGAATGAAGCGCTCCAGGCCAGACTTGTCGCTGAAACCGTTGACGTAACCCTGCCAGGGCGGGGGCAGTCTGCCGGCGGTATCCATCCGGTTACCCGTACTCAGGAGCGTATTGAGGCACTGTTTGCCAGTATGGGATTCGAGGTGGCGGAAGGCCCGGAAATTGAGGATGATTACCACAACTTCGAGGCCCTGAACATTCCCGAGTCGCACCCGGCCAGGGCGATGCATGATACCTTCTACTTCGACAGCCGTACGGTACTGCGTACCCACACCTCTCCGGTGCAGATCCGGGTGATGGAGGAGCGTGAACCGCCGCTGCGCATTATTGCCCCCGGTCGTGTTTACCGCTGTGATTCAGATCTTACCCACACCCCCATGTTTCACCAGGTTGAAGGTTTCATGGTGGATGAGCAGGTCAACTTTGCCGAATTGAAAGGTGTTCTGGACGATTTCCTGCGTAACTTTTTTGAGCAGGAGCTGGCGGTGCGCTTCCGCCCCTCCTATTTTCCTTTTACCGAGCCTTCCGCCGAAGCGGATATCCAGTGTGTAATATGTGGTGGCAGTGGTTGCCGTGTCTGCAGCCATACCGGTTGGCTGGAGGTGCTCGGTTGCGGGATGATTCATCCCAATGTGTTTGAATCAGCAGGCGTCGATACCGAACGATATACTGGTTTCGCATTTGGCATGGGCGTAGAGCGCCTTGCCATGTTGCGTTACGGGGTGAATGATCTGCGCCTGTTCTTTGAAAACGATCTCCGTTTTCTGCGGCAATTCAACTAGGTGCTATATACGGGATGAAGTTCAGCGAACAGTGGTTGCGAGAGTGGGTTGATCCCGATATCAGCACCGAACAGTTATGCGAACAGCTGACCATGGCCGGGCTGGAGGTGGATGCTGTCGAGCCGGTTGCTCCTGCGTTCAGTGGTGTGGTGGTTGCCGAAATCATCAGCGCCGAGCCGCATCCGGATGCGGACAAACTGCAGGTCTGCCGGGTGGATGCCGGACAGGAGGAGCCGCTGCAGATCGTCTGCGGAGCCAGTAATGCCCGTGCTGGAATCAAGGTTCCCGCTGCGCTCGTGGGCGCCGTTCTGCCGGGTGATTTCAAGATAAAAAAGGCCAAACTGCGTGGTGTGGCTTCATTCGGCATGCTCTG
>JALVNE010000081.1 GCA_027026755.1 Sedimenticola sp.
TATCCTGTGACTCCTGGCTACTTCCAATTTCGTATTTGATGCCCCCAACATCACCCGCCTGCATGTGCATGTTTTGCACCGCAACCCGAACATGGTCATTTGCTGATGATTGGATGGTTTCTTGGCGCAATGACTCGTCTTTTATTCCAGAGACTTTTTCATAGATCACAGAGGAAATCGAGCACACCAAACGGGCATGATCCTTCCTAAAGCGGGAAATCAATGGCGTTAATTCTTTGATGATCTCTTTTTGTTGGTCAGTGCAATTGCGAAACGGGTCAAGGATGCCTGTTTCCCCGGATTCATAGCTGAGGAAGTAGCTTTCCACAATGGAGCCTATGGAGGACATGAGGTGAAGATCCAGGGAATAACCGGCGGTCGCGGTATTTTTTTCCCCAGTCAAGACCCATTGCATATCTACATCAGGAACGAATTTCGCCAGCCCGACCAACATGTTCACATTGGGTTTGCTTTTTCCGCTTTCTACCTCAGACAAGTAACTCCTTGATACCCCAAGTATTTCAGCGTATTTGGATTGTGTTATACGGAGCTCTTTTCTAATTTGCCTGATTCTTTCTGATACGTCGTTTAAGGTTTTCATGTACGACCTCGGTATTAAATGTCGGTGATGACTGCATATATGTTGACTAGTGTCGGAGTATCGACTATTATCTAGCTTTACCAGAGAAAGCGGAGCGAACTCCTAACATGAATGGTAATCAGACTAGCACAAAGCCGGGTATTTCGCTATACCGAACAATTCGAGCGGGCCTCATTATCAAAGGTAAAACGCTTACTCAATGGTGCAATGAAAACGGCGTATCCCGGCAATGGGTGTACCAAGCGGCAACCGGCATAAGAACAGGGGGAAGCGCTCGTAAGATATTGAAAAAGCTGTTGGAATTTGTTGAAGAAAAACAGCAATGAGCGATTTTTACTTTTCAAAGAAGGAGGCAGTAGGGGCACCGGGAATGCCATCAACGCTACAGGGCGTTGAATATGCGCTAAAAAAACATGGACCTGGAAGAGCCCGCCTTGGGCACCCCAAGGAAAGAGAATGGCCTCTTGAAGCCTTCCCAGTTGAAGCACAGCGGTATCTATTCGAAAAACGCCTTAGAGAGCTGGAGGCGAAAGACCCGGATGCTGAAAAAAAGGCCATGGAAGCAAAGGCCATCAGTGCCACGCGCTGGAAACGTTTTGAAGCAAAACCAGCCAAACACCGGGAAATAGCAGCATTCCGCTTTGATGTGGTGGAAGCCTACTACAAGGCTCTTTCTATGGGAAACAAGGCCGGGAAAGCCCGCGCTATAGCGGCCAAACAATTTGACTGTAGCAAGGAGACGCTGCGCCGCTGGATAAAGAAGGTTGAAGGTGAGCCAAAGAGTGATTGGCTTCCTTTGTTGGCACCGGAATGGAAAGGGGGAGGGAAAAAATCGCAGTGTGATGAGGAATGCTGGGTATTCCTATACTCCCACTATCTTGACAGGAAAAAGCCAGCATTTTCAGACTCATACAGAAGAGCCAAGAGAGTGGCCGATCAAAAAGGCGTATCCATTCCCAGCGAAACGACCCTAAGAAAACGCCTTGAAGATGAGTTTTCCCAGGTTCAGATAGTCCTTGCCAGAGAGGGCATGGAAGCGGCCAGGAAGTTCTATCCTGACCAGGTTCGGGACAAGACGTGTTTTGCCGCAGGAGAAGCGGTTTCAGGTGATGGGCTCAAGTTTGATTCGCTGTGGATTGCTTTCGAAGATGGTGAAATTCTCAATACCGTTACCGCCTGGTTCTGGGCTGATATACGAACCAACTACATCATGGCATGGCGGGCTGGAAAGACCGAAAACACCGACCTGATACGCTTGGCGAGCTACGATCTTACTGCTATTGCCATGCCGAAACACATCACC
>JALVNE010000082.1 GCA_027026755.1 Sedimenticola sp.
CACCAGCAGCACGCGTCGAGCGGAGCTGGCCGCCAGTCACACTCAATGGATCATAGCGAGGCAGATTCCCTGCTGCCGCGGTAGATTCCTCCTCGGTCCAACAGGCTGCAAACCCGGAAATTTCGTGGGTCCACGCGATGATTTCGTGAATTTTCCGGGCTGATATGTTTTGACCTGTCAATGGTTAATTTTGCCTCAAGGGCTTATCCACGCTTTGTCCACAGTGGAGCAACCTTCCATCCCTTGCGCAGCTGTGGGCAAAGGGTGGATAAGCCCGTTCGTTGGTGTTCGCAAGATTCATGGTCGTTACCAAGCACGTTGGCTCAGGATACGCCAGGCAGACTGCGACGGTGGATCATGCTGATATGCGTGGGTTGGTTACCACCGGACTTCACTACGTCGCGGAGCTGGCCTTTCTCTAGAATCAGGGATCACCGAAGGGGAACGCCCATTTGGGATTATCCCGCCTCGATGCCGGTTTAGCCCGGTCAAGGGTTCTCCACACCGGCCTGACCTACCCTGAGTCAACGTGCCTGTAGTTCCTCCTGTTCGGTTGTTTGTCGGTTGGGGAGTGTGGCGGTGCCGTTTAACGCGCCGCCATCTTCATTTTTGCCATCTCATGGCAGACGATATCCCAGATGAAGCCAGCCAATTCACGGGCAATAGCCACGCACACCAGCTTGGTGTTCTTACCGGCCTGGGTAAGGGTGCGGTAGCGCCCGCACAGCCGTTTCTGGGCCTTCCAGCCGATGGCCTTGGCCTCCGCCGAGGCGGCTGCCGCCTTACGCTTGAGGTGAGCTGTCTGGCGCGCCGGGAAGCGGTAGCTCCAGGCCGACTCCACCAGGGTGCGCCGTGCATGGCTGTTGCCGGTGAGCGTGATCGCCCCCTGACGCCGTCGACCGCCCGAGCTATGCTCACCCGGCACCAAGCCCAGATAGGCCATGAGTTGCCGTGGCGACTGGAAGCGACTGATGTCGCCCAGTTCCGCCAGCAGGGTCATGGCCGAGAGCTTGTCGATCCCGCGCAAGGCCGTCAGCGCATCGACGATCGGCGCCATCCGCCATTGGGGTAGGACGCGCATCATCTGGGCCGTCATGTCCGCCACCCGTGCCTCGGCGGCCTTGACCGCATTGATGTACTCCTGCAGCACCACCTGTTGCCAGTCATGGGTGAACTTGAGCGCCTCCAGCCAGTTGTAGTGCGTCGCCGTCCAGCGGGCCTTGTTCGACGGCCAGTGGTGGCCGTGGCGCAGTACGAAGGCATTCAGTTGCTGACGCGCTTTGCGTTCTTGGCTCTTCATGTCAGCCCGGGCTCGACACAGATCCCGCATGGCTTCCTGCTCCTCGTCCGGGATCCAGATGCCCGTCAGCTCGCCTGCGCGCAACAGCCCTGCCAGTTTCAATGCGTCCCGCCGGTCGGTCTTGATCCGGTCTCCCGGCCGGTTGGGGATCAGTGAGGGGGCCACCACCTCGCAGTCGTGCCCACTTTCCACAATCTGACGGTGCAGGCCGTATCCGCAGGGGCCGGCTTCATAGCAGAACAACAGCGGTGCCCCGCCGCATGCTTCGCTCAACTGCCCAATCAGTTTCTCCACCGCCTTGCGGCTGTGCTTGATCTCTCCCCGATACACGGGCTCATCCCGGCCGGGCCAAGCTACCGCGATGGCTATCGTGTCCTTGTGCACGTCCAGCCCCACATAAGCACCGTACTGCTTCTCTGATTCAGCCTGCTGGACCGTCTCCAGTGCCGATGCGCTCTCGATCCGTACCTGTTCTGCGTTAAACTCTTTCATGACCTGTCCTCCTCAATTATGGCTCTGTGTCGGGAGATGGTACCCATCCTCAACATAACCCACGTGGTTGAGGTTGGGCAGGTCAAAACATTATGTCTAGGAGGCTGTC
>JALVNE010000083.1 GCA_027026755.1 Sedimenticola sp.
CCTGGCGCCCACCTTGCTGGCGGCCTTGCTGCGCGGTGACGAGGCCGGCATCACCATCGGATTGCTGGTGTCGATCTTACTGCTGTTCCTGCTCAAGTCCGGACGGCGCGCCGCGGATGCGATCGTCGAGGCGGTGCGGCTGCGTTTCGCCAACGAACGCCTGGTGGCCGACCTGCAACGCGAGAAGCGACGCCTGGCGAACGAGGCGGAAGGCCTGGTCGGCAGCATTCTTACCAATGTGCCGCTGGTGATCTGGGCCACCGACGAGGGCGGGCGGCTGAGCTTTGTGGACGATCACCGCATGCGCAGCACCTCCGGGGTGGGGCTGCCGGCCGTTGGCGAATCGCTGCTGGAGGACTGGGGCGAAGCGGGGACTGATGCCGGTGTGGCAGGCCTGGGCAAGCTGACCCTCTCGGCCCTGCAGGGCTACCATCCGGTCATGGAGATGACGCTGGGGCCGCATATCTACGAGGTGCACTGTTCCCCGCTGACGGATGAGCGTGGCGGCATCGAGGGCATGATCGGCGTGGCCATCGACATCACCGAGCGCAAGCAGCAGGAAGAGGAGCTGCGTCATCGCGCCAACTATGACGAACTCACCGGCCTGGCCAACCGCAGCTTCTCCCTGGCCAGCCTCAATCGCGCCATCGCGCGTGCACGCCGTAACGGCAGGTCATTGGCGGTCTATTTCCTGGACCTGGACAATTTCAAGAATATCAATGACAGCCTGGGCCATTCCATCGGCGACAAGCTGTTGTGCGGAGTGGCGCAGCGCATGCGCAACAAGCTGCGCGAGAGCGACCTGGTCGCCCGCCTGGGTGGGGATGAGTTCCTGGTGGTGATCGAGGATCTGGATGATGCGCGCAATGCCGAGGTGGTGGCGCGTAACCTGGTCGAGATGTTCGAGGCGCCCTTCACCCTGAGCGGGCACGAGTTCTATGCCACGACCAGTATCGGGATCTCTCTCTATCCGCAGGATGGCGATAGCCCGGAGGCGCTGCTCAAGGCCGCGGATGCGGCCATGTACCAGTCCAAGGCCGCGGGGCGTAACGCCTACTGCTTCTTCACTCCGCTGATGAGCGACCGGGGCGAACGGCACCTGCAGATCGAGACCGAGTTGCGGCGCGCCATCGAGCGTGACGAGCTGAGCCTGCTCTACCAGCCCCAGGTGGATGGCAAGACCCGCCGGATCGCCGGGGTCGAGGCGCTGCTGCGCTGGCGCTCGGAGCGCCTGGGCCCGGTCGGCCCGGACGAATTCATCCCCATTGCCGAGCTGGCAGGGCTGATGCCACGGATCGGCAGCTGGGTGCTGCGCCGCGCCTGCCGCGATGCCGCGGATTGGCGGGCGGCCGGGCATGCGCTGCGCGTGGCGGTCAATATCTCGCCACAGCAGTTCCGGGGCATGGGTCTGGTGGACGAGGTGCGCCAGGTGCTGACCGAAACCGGCCTGCCCGCCAGCCTGCTGGAGCTGGAGATCACCGAGAGCCTGCTGGTGCAGGACAGCCCGGACATCGACAGCACCTTCGAGCAGCTGCGCCAGCTGGGCATCGGTCTGGCGCTGGACGATTTCGGCACCGGCTATTCCTCGCTCAGCTACCTGCAACGTTTTCCCATGCAGGTGCTCAAGATCGACAAGTCATTCGTCCAGGGACTGGGCGATGATCACAGTGCGAATACCCTGGTGCAGGCCATCATCGCCATGGCCCACAGCCTGGAACTGGAAGTCGTGGCGGAGGGCGTGGAAACCCCCGCGCAGCTGGCCTATCTGCGGCAGCGCAATGTGGAGTTGCTGCAGGGTTATCTGTTCAGCCGCCCGCTGCCGACACAGGAGCTGCTGCCCCTGCTCGGCCAACCGATGTCATTCGCGGGCGATTCGTAATCCATCGCCTTGCTTCCGCGC
>JALVNE010000084.1 GCA_027026755.1 Sedimenticola sp.
TTCGGCACCGTGGTGGTCTATGCCCTGGTGACTTTCGCCATCACCGAGTGGCGCATGGATTTCCGTCATCACATGAACCAGCTGGACTCCGAGGCCAACAGCCAGGCCATGGACAGCCTCATCAACTACGAAACCGTAAAATACTTCGGCAACGAGAAGCTGGAAGTGGCGCGTTTCGACCGCAAGCTGGCGGACTGGGAATACTGGGCGGTGAAGAGCCAGACTTCCATGTCCCTGCTGAATTTCGCCCAGGGGGCGGTCATCGCCGTGGGCGTGACCTTCATCATGGTGTTCGCCGCCCGCGGGGTGACCCGGGGCAATATGAGCATCGGTGACCTGGTGCTGGTGAACGCCTTTCTGCTGCAGCTGTTCATTCCCCTGGGTTTTCTGGGCATCGTGTATCGCCAGATCAAGTACGCCCTGGCGGACATGGATCTGATCTTCAAGCTGCTGGAGCGCGAGCCGGAGATTCGGGACGCGCCGGATGCCCGCCCCCTGGTACTGACCGAAGGCAGCCTGTCTTTCGAGGGAGTGAGCTTTTTCTATCAGCCCGAACGGCGCATTCTCCAGGATGTGAGTTTCCAGGTGCCGGGGGGGCGCAAGGTGGCCATCGTCGGTCATAGTGGCGCCGGCAAGTCCACCATTGCCCGGTTGCTGTACCGTTTCTACGATGTCACCGGCGGTTGTATCCGCATCGACGGCCAGGACATCCGCCAGGTGACCCAGGACAGCCTGCGCGCCGCCATTGGCATCGTGCCCCAGGATACGGTGCTGTTCAACGACAGCATCTACTACAACATCGCCTATGGGCGTATCGATGCCAGCCGCGAGGACGTGGAGGCCGCGGCCAGGCAGGCTCACATCCTGGAATTCATCGAGTCTCTGCCGGACGGCTGGGACACCCTGGTGGGGGAACGCGGGCTCAAGCTGTCCGGTGGCGAGAAGCAGCGGGTGGCCATTGCCCGGGCCATGCTCAAGCAGCCGCGCATCCTGGTGTTCGACGAAGCCACTTCGTCACTGGACAGCCGCACGGAGCAGGCCATACAGGAAACCCTGGCCCAGGTGGCGGAACATCACACCACCCTGGTCATTGCCCACCGGCTTTCCACGGTGGTGGATGCGGACGAGATCCTGGTCATGGACAAGGGGCGGATCATCGAGCGGGGCACCCATGCCCGGCTACTTGCCCAGGGCGGTGTCTATGCAGATATGTGGGAATTGCAGCAAAAAAAACGGGCCGAGGATGACCCGGCCCGAAACAAGCAGGAGCTTCGATGAAAAAGGTTGCGCAGGTCAGTGCCCGCAGCTGCTGCACCAGGCATCGGACAGCTTCTTGCTGTGCGTCAGCCTGCTCAGCTGACAGGGCAGGCAGCGCCAGATGGCGTTGGCCATGCCGATGGCCATGCCGGTGAAGATCATGGCCAGGAAAACCTGGTCGATCCAGTCCCTGAGCATGACGCCTTCCAGGCCGTATATCATGTAGGTCACGATGGAAAAGATCATGGCCGCCACCAGTCCAAACAAAGTCGGTATCATCGTCATATCCTCCGACAGAGTAACAATAATTTAACATATTAATCTTTTCTAATACATGGGCATTGATAATCCGCAATCAAGTCGAAGCGCCAATGGTCCCCGCATCTACCTTGTGGGCGGCGCCGTGCGCGACCGCCTGCTGGGGCTTCCCGTGGTGGACAGGGACTGGGTGGTGGTGGGCGCGACGCCTGAAGACATGGTGGCGCAGGGTTTCGAGCCGCTGCCCGGGGATTTTCCCGTGTTCCGGCACCCCGATACCGGCGAGGAATACGCCCTGGCCCGGCGGGAGACCAAGACCGGCAGCGGATACCATGGATTTTCCGTGGAAACCGGCCCGGATGTGAC
>JALVNE010000085.1 GCA_027026755.1 Sedimenticola sp.
TGTGAATGTCGTAATCGATCAGCGTCTGGTTGATCTTGTAGCCAGCGGCATCGAAAAGAAACGAAAAGTCGAGATCCTTGCCCTGGCTGGCCAGGTTCTGTAGCGTGTTGTGCACCAGCCAAGTGACAAAGGCGATGAAGACGAACAGCGCAAACAGCTGAATGGTATAGGACCGATAACGGGTATCGTAGATCAGCTGCGAAATACGGAATTGCCGTGTGGGGCGGGAGGGTTGGCGTGAGGCCATAAGCTTGAGCGAGTGAATGCGGTCTATTGAAATTCGATAGAAAAGAAGGGCGCGAGGCACATCACCTCCACGCCCTTCCCATTCGTCCTGCTGTTAGCGGAATGGCGGAGAGTATTGCAGCCCCCCTTGAGTCCATAACGCATTCAGGCCGCGCTTGATACCGATCGGCGAATTGGCGCCAATGGTATTGTCGAACAGCTCACCATAGTTACCGACCGCGCGAATGACATTCTTGGCCCAATCGGGTTTCAGACCTGCCATCTCGCCCAGGCGCCCTTCAACGCCAAGGAGACGACGCACCTCGGGATTGGTGGAGGTCTTCGCCATCTTATCGACATTGGCAGAGGTCACGCCCAACTCTTCAGCGGTAAGCAATGCGTTGAGCGTCCAGCGCACGATGTCGCCCCACTGCTGGTCTCCATGCAGCACGGCTGGTCCCAACGGTTCCTTCGAGATAATCTCGGGCAAAACCTTGTAATCGTCGGGTTTGGCCAAGGATGCGCGATGCGCATTAAGCTTGGATGAATCGGTACTGAAGGCATCACAGGAACCCGCCAGCAATTGCTGTATCGCCTCTGCATCAGACTCGATCGGCACCGGATCGAACTTCATATGATTGGTGCGGAAATAATCGGCCAGGTTCAACTCCGAAGTCGTCCCGGTCTTGACACAAATGGTCGCGCCATTCAGCTCTTTTGCGCTGTTCACGCCGAGTTTTTTGGCTACCAGGAAGCCTTGGCCGTCATAATAATTGACACCTTCGAAGTCAATCTTGAGATCGACATCGCGGCTATAGGTCCAGGTCGTCGTTCGTGACAACATATCGACCTCACCCGATGCCAGCGCAGAAAAGCGGTTCTTGCTGGTCAAAGGAACAAACTCCACCGCCATCGGCTTACCCAGCGTCGCAGCAGCCACAGCACGACACAAGCCGACATCAAACCCCTGCCATACACCTTTGGCATCGGGGGCCGAGAAGCCTACGACCCCGGTCGAAACACCACACTTCAAGGTTCCGCGCTTCTTGATTTCGTCAAGCTTCCCGGCGATAGCGGTGCCTGACAGGCCGATTGCCAGCAATACGCCCGCAATAGCCATTTTTTTTCCAGTTACCATAGGTAAATCCTCGTTTGGTTGATCCTAATTATTTGTCTGATAACCACCCTGACCAGAACCTTGTGCTACGCGAACAGAGCGCTCCAAAGGGTTGCGGTTCATTGATCCATGGATGGTAGCTTGCGGCCCTCCCCGGTCCTGCACGACTAATTACGTGAAACCCTAGGTCAGAACCAGATATCAGAAGAACGCCTTGTGGAAGCTAAAGGAATCAAGCCTCAAAAGCTTTAATCTATATTAATTTCCAATTGAAATACCCGTCTCTTCGAAATACACGTCCATTTATTCAAAATACTTAAGCCCCCCCGCGCCCGCGAAACACAAAAAAACCCCGACACAATGAAGTATCGGGGTTTTGGTATAAATGCCTGGCAATGACCTACTTTCACATGGGGAGACCCCACACTATCATCGGCGCTGTACCGTTTCACTTCTGAGTTCGGGATGGGATCAGGTGGGTCCAGTACGCTATGGTTGCCAAGCAATTCGGTTATGTCCTTGAATGGCACG
>JALVNE010000086.1 GCA_027026755.1 Sedimenticola sp.
ACAGGAGAGCCGGGTGAACCACCTTGCCCCTGTCCACGTTGATCGCGGAACGGAGCACGGGGTCTTCCCGCCAGTCGTCCCTGGCCAGGCGCAGCACCCAGGGCGTGAGGCTGGCGGAAAGGGCGGAGGACGAGGTCTTGGGCACGGCGCCGGGAATGTTGGTGACGCAGAAATGGGAGATGCCGCATTCACTGTACACCGGGACTTCCCAGGTGGTGGGGCGGGTGGTTTCGATACAGCCGCCCTGATCCACTGCGATGTCCACGATGACGCCGCCGGGCTGCATCTTGCTCACCTGTTCCCGGCTCACCACCCGGGGCGCCCGGGCACCGGGAATCAACACGGCACCGATGAGCAGGTCGGCATCGGCGACCGCCTTGTCCAGGGCCTCGCGGTAGGGATAGAGAGCGGTGACATTGGCGCCCATGGCCATCATGGCCTCCAGTTTGGCGGGCTGTTTGTCGAATACCGTGACATCGGCGCCCATGCCGGCGGCCAGGCGGGCGGCGTTTCCGCCGGCATTGCCGGCGCCAATGATCACCACCCGTCCCCGGCGGGTGCCGGGCAGGCCGCCCAGCATCAACCCCTTGCCGCCTGCCGGGGCATGCAGGTAATGGGTGCCGGCCTGAATGGCGATGCGCCCCGCCACGTTGCTCATGGGGGCCAGCAGGGGCAGGCCATGATCTTCCACGGTTTCGAAGGCGACGGCCGTCAGGCCGATGGCGCACAAGCGCTGCGTCAGCGCCGGCAGGGCAGCCAGGTGGAGGAAGCTGAACAGCAGGTGGCGGGCCTGCAGCAGCTCCAGCTCCGGTCCCACGGGCTCCTTTACCTTGAGTATCATCTCGCCTTTTTCATAGACCGCCGCGGCGTCCGGGAGAATCTGCACGCCAAGCTTTTCGTAGCAGCTGTCAGGATAGCCGCTGGCTTCACCGGCGCCTGCCTGCAGGAACAGCTCGTGACCGGCATGCACCAGATCCGCCGCCGCATCGGGCACCAGGGCCACGCGGCCTTCCTGTGGCTTGATTTCTTTGGGTATGGCGATTCTCATGTTAGGATTTGCCCCAATCGAAAATACACCGAAGTATAACCTTCCAAGGAGTTTTTCTGTGAGTGAAACCAGACACTGTCCCCTGTTGATTCTCGGCTCCGGTCCCGCCGGTTACACGGCGGCCATCTATGCCGCCCGCGCCAACCTCAACCCGGTGCTCATCACCGGCATGGAGCAGGGTGGCCAGCTCATGACCACCACGGACGTGGACAACTGGCCCGGCGACAACAACGGCGTGCAGGGACCGGATCTCATGGAGCGCATGAAACAGCATGCGGAGCGTTTCGATACGGAGATCGTCTTCGACCATATTCACACAGCGGACCTCCAGAACCGTCCTTTCACCCTCACCGGTGATGCCGGCACCTACACCTGTGACGCTCTGATCATCTGCACCGGCGCTTCCGCCCGTTACCTGGGGCTGCCCTCCGAGGAGAAATACAAGGGCAAGGGCGTGTCTGCCTGCGCCACCTGCGACGGTTTCTTCTATCGCGGACAGAAGGTGGCCGTCATCGGCGGCGGCAACACGGCCGTGGAAGAAGCCCTGTATCTGTCCAATATCGCCGCCGAGGTCATTCTGGTGCACCGCCGCGACGAGCTGCGCGCGGAGAAGATCCTGCAGAAGCAGATTCTGGAAAAGGCGGAGAACGGCAATATCACCATCATGTGGGACACCACCCTGGACGAAGTGCTGGGGGACGACAGCGGCGTGACCGGCATGCGTGTGAAAAACGTCAAGGACGGCTCCACCCAGGATATCGAGCTGCAGGGTGTGTTCATCGCCATTGGTCACTCGCCCAATACCAGCCTGTTCGAGGGCCAGC
>JALVNE010000087.1 GCA_027026755.1 Sedimenticola sp.
TGTACTTGGAGATGCCTGCCGCCTCTTCGAGATAGACGCGCAGCTCCTCGGGGCGGGACTCGATGATGCGCGAGATCATGCCCTGTTCGATGATGGCATAGCTGCGCGGCCCCAGGCCGGTGCCCAGAAACAGGTCGGTGATGTCCCGGCGGCGGCAGCGCACGCCGTTGAGAAAATAGGTGGACTGCCCTTCGCGGGTCACCTGGCGGCGCACGGAGATGGTGCCATACTGGGCGTACTGGCCGCCGGCCTTGCCGTCACTGTTGTCAAAAATCAGCTCGACACTGGCCACACCCACGGGCTTGCGCGCGCTGGAACCATTGAAGATGACGTCGGCCATGGATTCGCCGCGCAACATCTTGGCGGAGCTTTCCCCCATGACCCAGCGCACGGCGTCGATGACATTGGATTTGCCACAGCCGTTCGGCCCCACCACACCCACCAGGGAACTGGGAAAGGGCACGGTGGTGGGATCAACGAAGGACTTGAATCCGGCGAGTTTGATTTTTTCCAGACGCATGGGGCGCAAAGATACAGGAACCAGGGGGGGTGAGACAAGCAGAACATGGCGTAACAAGGCACTTCATCACAATGCCGTTATTCTTTGTTTTTATTGGCATTTTTACATCCACCCATAATTTTCCACGCGCGGGAAATTCATTCCTGCGGGAACGCGGCTCCGGTATAATCCCGCCATTGAATTTTCCCGGGAGCAAAATCATGCCCAGCCAGCCCAGTAAAGAACTGGAAACCTTCGACAACCCCCAGCCGGAGCGCGACTATACCATCCGCATCCGCATTCCCGAATTCACCTGCCTCTGCCCCAAAACCGGCCAGCCGGATTTTGCCGAGCTGCATCTGGAATATGTACCGGACAAACTATGCGTGGAGCTGAAGGCCCTGAAAATGTATGTCTGGTCCTTCCGTGACGAAGGTGCCTTCCACGAGGCCGTGACCAACCGGATTCTCGATGACCTGGTGGCAGCCACCCAGCCCCGCTTCATGCGCCTGACGGCAGAGTTCAACGTGCGCGGCGGCATCTACACCACGGTGGTGGCCGAACACCGCGCCCCGGACTGGCAGCCGCCCCAGACGGTCAGCCTGCCCTGAGAGTGTCCGTGCTGGCGCCTGTATCGACACGGAGAAGACTCCTCAGCCGTTGTTCTTGATTACAACAGTTCCTGCCCAGTGCTAGAGCCCGTACGACATTAACCAACAAGCGTACGCAAATACACCATGCTGGAGCATTGCGTATTCCACCGAAGATGACCGCCGATTCCACTGATCGTGACCGCTGCGCTCACCGGTCCGTCACTGGAGTGGGTTTTCTACGCCGAGCGGTCACGATCCGTCAAGCTCGCGGCCAGTTTCCGCATCGATTCGCCCCGTAGTTCGAGACGGTGCGCCCCGTGCAGCAGCCGGTCGAGAATGGCGTCGGCCAGGGTTGCTTCCCCGATGTACTCGTGCCAGTGTTCGATTGGCAGCTGACTGGCGATCAGGGTAGATCGCCGGCCATGCCGGTCCTCGATGACCTCCATCAGATCCTGCCGCTGGGCGGCGGTGATCTTCTGGATGCCCCAGTCGTCGAGGATCAGCAGGTCCATTTTGAGCAGCTGGTTCATCAGGCGTGGCCAGGAGCCGTCCCCGTGCGCGATGCGCAGCTGCTCGAACAGGGTGGGCAGGCGCAAGTAGCGCACCGACAGCCCCTGGCGACAGGCCTGGTTGCCCAGGGCACAGGCCAGCCAGGTCTTGCCGCAGCCGGTGGGGCCGGTGATACACAGGTTCAGTGACTGGCGGATCCAGTCACAACCCGCCAGTGCCGCCATGCGGGACTTTTCCAGGCCCCGGGGGTGGCGGTAGTCGATGTCCTCGACACAGGCGTTGACGCGCAGCCTGGCGCCCTTGAGCAGGCGGGTCAGGCGCCGGTTCTCGCGGTGCAGCACCTCGCGCTCGACCAGCAGGGCAAGCCGCTCGTCGAAGCTCAGGTCATGGGTTTCGGGCTGCTCGCGTTGCTGCTCCCAGGCCTCGAGCATGCCGGTGAGCTTGAGGGCGCGCAGTTGGTCGGTGGTCTGTTGGTTCAACATGATCGTTTCCTCCTCAGTGGTAATAGCCGGCGCCGCGCACGTTGCCGTGCAAAGGCAGTTCCTCCTGGGTGTCAACCGCCTGATCGGGTGGCAGCCGGTCGAGGCCCTGCTGGAGGATGGATGAGACACTCTGGTAGCTGGCCGAGCGGATCGCCAGGGCCCGCTCACAGGCCTTTTCCAGGCGCAGGGGGGTGTAGCGCCGAGCCAGCTGGCGCAGCCCCAGGCAGGCACGATAGCCGTGCTCGGGGTGGGGTCGGTCTTCGAGCTGCTGTCGGACCACCTGGGCGGTACAGGGCCCGATGTCGGCGGCCCAGTCCAGGAAGCGCCTCGGCGACCATTCCCGGTGAGCCTGGTGGGACTTGGGCATGTGGTCGGTCTGGGTGCTGTAGCGCCCCTGGCCGTGACGGGCATGGACCGCGACCCGGCGGCCCTTGTGCATCACCTCGACGGTGGTGGCGGTGATGCGCAGGTCCAGGACCTGGCCGACCAGGGCATGGGGGACACTGTAGAAGCGCCCGTCCACCTCGACATGGTAGTCGATGCCGGGCTTGGCATGACGCCACTCGGCATATTCATAGTCCTCGGCCGGCAGCGGCTTGAGGGCGGGCCGGTCCAGGGCCTCATACAGATCCTGGCGGCTCTCGCTGCGGCCCTGGAAGGGGCGCTGGTTCAGCTCGGACAGCAGCTCGGCGATGGCGGTGTTCAGCTCGGCCAGCGAGAAGAAGGTCCGGTGCCGCAACCGGGCCATCCTGCGCGCTACGCTTCCCGCTACGCGCTTGGCACCGGCCCAGGCCATCCCTGGGCCTGGGCGTTCGGCGGGCCAAAGCGGTGCTTTGGCCATTCCCGCCTCACCCAGCGCTCGACCAGCTGCACCGCCACCTCGGCCTTGGCCTTGTCCTTGGGCTTGTAAGGCCGGGCCGGCAGCACGGCGGTGCCGTAGTGGGCCGCCAGCTCCGCGTAGGTGGCATTGATCTTCGGCGCATAGCGCGAGGCCCGGGTGACCGCGGCTTTGAGGTTGTCCGGCACCAGCAGTGCCGGCACCCCGCCGAAGAAGCGCAGCATGCGCTGATGCGAGGCGATCCAGTCGGGCAGCGACTGGGTCCAGGTGGCCTCGGCATAGGTGTAGCTGGAGGCGCCGAGCACCCCGACGAAGATCTGAGCGGAACGGATCTCGCCGGTGTGACGGTCGACCACCCCAACGGTGGGACCGCAGTAGTCGATGAAGGCCTTCTCGCCGGCCAGATGCTGTTGGCGCATGCTGCGCTTCTGTCTTGCCCGCCACTGGCGGTACAGCTCACAGAAACGGCTGTAGCGATAGGCCCGGCCCTCGTGTCGGGCGGCATACTCGGCCCACAGCAGTTGCAGGGTCACCCCCTTGCGCTTGAGTTCCTGGTGGATCTGAAAGCAGTCCGGCTGGACGAAACGCGCCGGCTTCGCCTCGGCCGGGAACAGCAGGGCCTCGAGCGCCGTTTCATCCATCCCCTCGGGCAGGGGCCAGGAAAGGCCCTTGGCCTTGGCCTTGGCCAGGCTCACATACTTGCTGACCGCGCCCTTGGAGAACTGACAGGCGCGGGCGATCTTCTCGTGGCTGAGTTGGGCCTCGTATTTGAGGCGCAGTATTTCGATGATTTGCTTCATTGGAATCCTCGCTGTCGGCATTTCCCGTCTCCTCAGGCAAAAGGCGACGGTTGTGCCGGAAAAAGTGAAAGAATTCCAGTGCGTTGGGTGAGATTACGGGGATCGTGACCGGCGTTTACGCCATCGTGACCGCAGATTCCAAAAAAAGACCCGGAATCGGTCACGTTCGATCGTAATCGCCGGTCACGTTCCGTCGTAATGTGCGGTCACGTTCGGTTGGAATCGGCGGTCATGTTGGGGTGGAATATGCATTTGGCTTCGAACGCGACCGGACGAAGTGTTGGGTGGATTCGCGAATCAACTGCCAGTGTGAATGGCGATAACCCGAAAAATACTTGTAAGCCCCCAGCAGCAAGCGGCGCAGGAAAGAGGAAGCTGCTTCAGGCCACATGACAATTGTCCGCTGAATGGGCTTCGTGGCAATCGGCCAATACACGGCGCACACAGCTCTTGCATTTTCCGCAGCAGGTCACGACACCAAGCTGTTGGGCCAAATCGCGCAACTCAACCGCGCCATGCTTTGCAGCAACACGAATATCCTGATCGGTGACTCCTTGGCAGATACATACATACATGGAAAACTCGTCCTCTCTCGATTGGATACGCAAATGATATCGATTCGCATCTCTATTGTCAAAAAATATCGAAAGCCATCGAGGCAGTCCATGCCAGAGGTCCCCGGCGAGGTGGGTGACGGTGTTGCCAAGAGCACTAACTCAATGACATCCAGGAGGGAATAATTTCGGTGCTAAGGTGTAAAACATGTAGAGCAGCACAACTTTTCGTTCATCCTGCTTACATCGAGATCGCAAGATTCACTATTGATAGGAGAGTCATATCATGAAGAAATTTTTCCTTGGCCTTTCGCTAGTTGCAGTACTTGGCGCCACGCCGATGAGCATCGCTTTTGCCGATGAGCATGAAAACCCGGCGATCGATTTTCGCGAATCACTGATGACCATTTTCAAATGGCATCTGAAGCCGATGGCCGGCATGATCAAGGGGAAGATCCCCTTCAATGAAGCGGCCTTCCGCAAAAACGCCAATGGTCTTGCGGCCGCCACCAGCCTGGATCTGCTCTCAGGTTTTCCGCGTGGTTCCATAGAGGATTCGGAAGCAAAACCGGAGATCTGGAGGCATTGGCCGGATTTCAAAGACAAGTTCCGTACCTTGCAAAGGGAATCCGCCAAGCTCAAACAGGCCGCGGCCAGTGGTGATCGCGCAGCGATGAAAGCGCAGTTTATCCGGACCGCAAAGGTCTGCAAGGGTTGCCACAAAAAGTTCCGGGAGAAGTGACGGAATCGCTTTCCGCCATGTTCACGCTGGGGTGTATGCTGATCGGCGCCGCAGGAAGCCCTTGGCGACAAGATATTCCTGCGGCATACTTCCACCCCGGTGATGCCTTGCCACGGACAAGCACATCTACCACCTGGTAATAGATTTAGGGTGAAGATTATTGGACATCCCTGCCCCAAAATCCACTCGACCTTTGACAACTTGAATTAGGGCCCCAGCCACCCTGCTCACCAAGTACTACACAACAACTTGGTAAGCTCGGTGCGGCCTCGCGGCTAATAGGAACGACCAGCCTTGCTTCAATTTCCGTTGCTGGCACCGTCAGAATACTGCCTGACATACACAGCCACATGCTCAAGCAACAAGCGTGCAATATCTTGCGGCACTTCGTTCTGCAGCAGGTGCTTTTCCAGGCCCGACAATCCCGCCAGCACTTCTTCAATCAACTGCCTGGTTCGGGTGGCAGAAAAACCAAAGGCCCGCCCAAGCTGCCGGATGGTGGCCCAGTCCGGACGCTGATTGTCCAAATGGAAACGCAGGACATGCTGTGCATGGGACAGCAGAGGAAAGCTGGGCACCAGGTCATAGGCCGGTGAAAGCCGCCAACCTTGTTCATCGTGCAGCAAGGCGAAGTTTTTCAGATGATCATCGGTGTTGCCAATGCAGGCGTTGAAAAGCATCTGCTGGAAAAGCCCCTTCTTGTCTTCGCCCGGTTCGGCAGAATGCTGTTCCAGTAGCCGGGCCATGTCGAGATAACTCTTGTGGTAATAATATTCCGCGTTGAGCAGGGTTTTCATGGACAGCATGTGCCTGCATGCGCGTTCCATCGGGCAGTTGTAACCAGACTTTGAGTCGCGTATTCATCAAGATTTGACCCGGCGCCGCACCCGGCGACGATTCTGCAGCTCATCTTCGTCGAATAGACTGACAGGCAAAGTATCGGCAAGGTTTTCAGCGTTTCCCAGCAGCCGCATGGCCTTGACCCAATAGCCCAACGGCGTGGCCGGATCACCCTGTTCCATTTTGCGATAGGTCGGTATAGAGACACCAATCCGGGCCGCCATGTCGGACTGACGATCGCCCCGCGCTATGCGGCGCATGCGCAAGCGGGAGGCCAGGAGGGAAATCTCTGGAAAGTCCGTATTAGAAAACATAATTATTATAAGGAAAACATCAATTTAATAGCAATAATTTACTTGATTGAAATTTCGGACCAGCCTATTGTACACACCAGTGCCCACCTGAAAGGTCTCGATTACGAACGATCCCGGGCGAGCCTGCATCCCCCCGCCCAGGCAGCCTGACCATCAATATTGAGAAAAGTCGGCGGCTCGACCAACTGCTTGCCGCCGGCAAAGACAGGGGCAATTGTTGTGTACTGTTCAGGAAGTACTTGCTGCCCAAAACAAAAAGGAGCTGAAGCTGCTGGAGGTCGAGCTGATGCCGATACAGCCCTGAACGGCCCCGTTGGCGAGAACCCCAACGTCGGAAATTCATTCCGGGACCGGGAGACTGACCAGGGCTGGCACGGCATGTCACACCACATCCAACAATGCTCCCACATGCTAGACTATGCGGGTCATGTTACTGAACGAACTGAAATCCAAGAAAACCCTCATCTGGGAACTGGGCAGGCGCTATGGTGCCCGGCGCATTCGTGTCTTCGGTTCCGTGGTGCGGGGTGAGGAACGCCCGGACAGCGATGTGGATTTCCTGGTGGATTTTCCGCGCGGCTACGATCTGTTCCGTCAGCGCCTGCCCCTCACCGAGGCCTTGTCGCAACTCCTGGATCATCCGATCGATGTGATTCCCGAGCATGAACTCAGCCCCTCTATTCGGAACCAGGTATTGTCGGAGGCCATCGACCTTTGAAAAGGTGCGTTGCGATGGACATAGAGAGGATTGCCAAGGTCATCGAGGCCGATGCCGGAGAGCCCATCGAAGGATTGCGTGAATCTCTGGAAGAAATGCAGCGTGGGGAATATTCAGGGGAGACGCCCCGAAAAATCCCTGATTCGTGCGGCCCGCCAGACACTGGGCCTGTCGCAAACCCAGTTTGCTGATTATGCCCCGGTTGCTGGACATGCCTGACAGCAAGTTCAATCTCTGAGCGGGACGGCGCTCAGTCATCTCCACCCTCCCCCAGCACCCAGGCCAGGAACAAGGTCGCCAGCTCATAGCCATTGTGGGCCGGGTGTTCGCTGTTCCTGCGCACCATGAGGGCACAGCGATCCACATCCAGTCCACCGCGTTCATCCCCCAGGCGCAAAGAAGGCGCTGCAGGACTCAAGTCCCGCAAGCGGGGTCGCCCCACTGGCGCTGGCCGGATGCTAACGCCGGAGCAGGAAAAGGAGATCCGCAAAAGCATCGAGGACAAGCCCCCCGATCAACTGAAGATGCCTTACGTACTTTGGACCCGGGAAGCGGTAAGAGAGCTGATCGAACGGAAATACTCGATTCGGATCGACATCCGAACGGTTGGGGAATAGGCTTCACGCCGCAGGAGTCGTTAAAGAAGGCCTATGAGCAAAATCTGAAGCAGGTCAGTCAGTGGTTGAAGGAAACCTATCCTGGTATCAAGGCACGTGCCAAGGCCGAGAAGGCAGAAATCTACTGGGGAGATGAGACAGGGATGCGCAATGATTGCCAACACGAGTGGGGCTATGCCCCCAAAGGGAAAACGCCGGTGGTACGGATCAATGCCAAACGGGTATCCACCAACCTGCTGTCGGCCATCACCAACCAAGGGAAAGTCCGGTTCAAGGTGTTCGAAGGCAGTATGAACGCAGACTTTCTGATCGATTTCATGAAGCGCCTGATCAAGGGTTCGAAAAAGAAAGTCTGCCTGATACTGGACAACCTGCGTGTCCATCATGCCAAGGTCGTCAAGGCCTGGTTACAGGATCGCAAGGAGCAGATCGAAGTGTTCTATCTGCCCTCGTATTCACCGGAACTGAACCTGGACGAATATCTGAACTACGATCTCAAACAGGGCGTTCACAGTGGGCCACCTGCGAGATCGAAAGAACAACTGGAAAAGAAGGTGCGCGGACACATGAAAATATTGCAGCACAAATCCAAAAGGGTCTGCAAATATTTCGAACACCCCTGTATCCAATATGCCGCTTGATCATGTCCTATTATGATGCCAGGTTAATAGCAGGATGTTGAAAAAGAACGGTGTTTTCCAACAGCCTGCTAGGAACTATTCAGGCAGGAATTCATCGATGGCATCGAGCAAGGGGGTCATATACATGTAAGCCGGTCCACCGTGCATGATCACAGCCATGAAACCTGCTTCCACGATCTCGTCCCGGGTCGCCCCGGCTCGCACCACCTGCTCGACATGGAAGGCTATACACCATTCACACTGCGCAGCCACAGCCAACGCCACATTGATCAGCTCTTTCTCCTTGATGCCCAAGGCCTTTCCGGATTCAGCCTTTTGCAGGAAACCCAGAAACGCATCAGTTTCCATGGGATAGCCCTTGCGGAGCTTGTTGGTCAGAGTCATTATTTCTTCCAGTTTTTTGTGCGCCTTATTCATCGTGTTGCACCTCGCTGCAATCCAGAAAGTAATAAACGAAAGGCAGAGGTTTCCCTAGTCTTAGATGGGCGTCCCCTTTCTTCGCCGTTGGTGGCATGACTTACTCAGGACGCAGCATGACGTTGCGCCCACCCAATATAGACGAGTACGACCCCATCAAAGAACAGGCTGATAGCCACATACAGGCCAACAAGAAACATGGATGTGGCAGGCCAACCGATCAGGAACAGCATGGCCAACAGCAGGGACAAAACCCCGTTGAACATCATCCAGCCCCAACCTCGCGCAGGGCGCAAAGATGAAGCCAGGGAGAAACTGCCAAAAGCATCCAACAGCAGGTACACCGCCAACAGCAGGCCTACGGCGGCAATGCCACTGAGGGGATAAAACAACATGAATCCACCTGTCACCAGGAGCAAAACTGGCTTGAGCCAGTCACCCCAATCGCTACGGCTGTACTTGAACGAATGAAAAAGCCAGAATATACCGCCCACCAGAAACAGGCTGGCGATGAAAATGCTGGTTTCCAGGGACATCAGCTCCGGGAGTACTATGCCTACACTCCCAAGTATTATCAATAAAGCACCTGTAATGATGGAATGACGACCAAAGCGTTTGTTCAGTTGCCCGGCTATGGCTCCCGCACCTCCGTCCAACGCATTTAGGGGTTCTTGCACGTCTATTCTCCTATAAAATTTTAATTTTGCTGCTATGGAAATGGTTGCTCTTCGTACGTTTTCAAGTATGCCCGAAACGGTTGATAGCGCCTGTCACATGAATGACGAGCGCTGTCAACCCATTTTGCAGCAGAGCATACAAGGTCAGGGACATGACCGGTTATTGCTCCTCGACTCCGGCCTCCTGCGTCGCTCTACCTCCTCCATCCCTGGAATCATGCATAACCGGCATACCCCAGGTCCATATAGGTAAGTCAGAAACGGAAGTTTTGTAGCTCTTGACAAGCAAGCTAATTCAAACATTCGTTGACCGACGAATGAACAGCACTTTATACTTTTTACTTTTTAAACTTCTTCCAAGGGGTTGAGAGTCGATGCCCCACTCTTCCCTGCGCCTTGCCGTGTTCCTCGCCATATTGGTGCTGGGTGCCTATTCCCAGATCGTGCAGGCGCTGCTGATCCGCGAAAGCCTGGTCGTGTTCTATGGCAATGAGGTGAGCCTCGGCGCCTTCTATGGCAGTTGGCTGTTGTGGATCACCTTTGGCTCCCTGGCCATGGCCCGCTGGCGCGACCGCCCCTGGGCCCGGCGATCGCTACCGATATTGCGTAGCCTGCTGTTGCTCTTGCCTTTGCTGCTGGTGATGCAGATCGGTGGGCTGCGGGCGGTCCGCTGGTTGCTGGATGTTTCGCCCACCCAATTCGTACCCCTCGGCCAGTTGTTCCTGTCCTTGTTCCTGGTCACCCTGCCCTCCGGCCTGGTGATCGGCCTCGCCTTTCCCCTCGCCTGCAAGCTGTTGCGCCCCGAGGAGACGGATGAAGCCGGACGGGGTGATACCGTGAAAGCCGTTTCCTGGCTCTATATCGTGGAGGCCGGCGGCGCCCTGCTGGGCGGCGTGCTCTTCACTTTCGTGTTGATCCGGTGGTTCGGCGTCTGGCGCAGCATCGGTCTGCTCATGCTGTTGCTGGCGGCCGTGGACGGGCTGCTCACGCGGGATGCGCGGCACAGATGGCGCATCGCGCTCGGGCTGCTGAGCCTCATCGGTGTGTTATTGCTGGCCACGCCCGTGGCGGACCGTGTCGGGCGTGTCATGGAGGAGTTGCGCTTCGCCACATTGCAACCCGGCCTGCAACTGGTGGATGCCGTGGAGACCCGTTACGGGCACCGGGCCCTGGCGCGGCTGGGCGAACAGTATTCCCTGGTCGTGGATGGACAGATCGCGGCCAGCTTCCCGTTGCCACGCCAGACCGCCGAGGAAGCCGCCTACCTCTACAGCCAGAGCAAAGGCGCAAAACGCCTACTGCTGTTCGGTGGCTTCGCCAGTGGCTTGGCCACGGAACTGCTGCGCTACCCGGTGGAGCGTGTCGATGTCGTGGAACAGGACAGGCGCGCCTTCGAGATGCTGCGTCCCTACCTGCCGGAGGATACACGCGCAAGCCTGCAAGACCCGCGTCTGCATCTGTACTTCGAGGATGGGCGCCGCTTCGTCAACCGCTTAGCGCCGGATACGGATTACGATCTGGTACTGGTGCTCGATGAGGTGCCCACGAGCGCCTATTCCAACCGTTACTTCACGATCGAGTTCTATCGCAAGACCGCGCGAGCCATGACGCCGGAAGGTGTTTTCTGTACGCGGGTCTCCAGTGCCTCCAACTATATGGGACGGGAGGTGCGCAGTTACACGGGCTCGGTCTATCACACGCTGCGGCGGGTCTTTCCCGAAATCGCCATTCGCCCCGGTGATCAGCTGCTGTTCTGCGCCTCCCGCACCAACGGCGTCGTGAGCGAGGATCCACAGCGCTTGCAGGAACGCTATCTGGACGTTCCCCTCGAGGAAAGACGCTTCCCGCCGGAGGGTTTCCTGTCGCTGCTGCCGCAGGAGCGTATCGCGTGGCTGCATGCGCAACTGGAGTCGGAACCGGGAGAGATCAACAGCGATTCCGCGCCGGTGACCTATTACCTGAACATGCTCCTGTGGGGCAAGTTCAGCGCCTCCTGGTTCGTGGATTGGCTGGAGGGATTGCGGCGCCTCGGGCCCTGGCCCTACCTGATACCCTTGGGCATCTTCGTATTGCTGTGGATGCTGCGCTCCTCCCTGGAAGGACGGGGGCGCGCCCGGCGCGAACAGCAGGCGGCGACGCTGGCCCTGGCGGTGCTCGGCCTCATCGCCATGGCCGTGCAACTCACGCTGTTGTTCAGCTACCAATCCCATGTGGGTTTCATGTTCGGCCGCATCGCGTTGCTCAACGCCCTGTTCATGACGGGCCTGGCCCTGGGCGCCGGTATTCTGGGCCAACCCCTGGCGCGCTCCCCACGCGCCGGACTGTGGCTGGCCCTGCTACTGGGCTTGGTCGCGGCCGCCTTGTGGGCCCTGCCCAGGTTGCTGGAACAGGTGGCCCTTGCGCCGGTCGCCTGGCAGGAAGCCCTTTATCTGGGCCTTTGTCTGGCGACGGGCGTGCTCACCGGCAGTGGCTTTCCCCTTGCCGTGGATGCCGCCCAGCGGGAGACTGGTGATGTGCTCGGCACCTCCGGCATCGTGGAGGCCGCCGACCATTTCGGCGGTGCCCTGGGCGGGCTGCTCACCGGCACCCTGCTGGTACCCCTGCTGGGCGTGGCCGGCACCAGCCGGCTGCTGGCCCTGGCGGCCCTGCTGGCGCTGTTACCGGTACTCTATGCCCGCTATCTGCCCGTGCACATCTGCTTCCTCGAGCTTCGCGGCAGCCGTGCCTTTCCCTGGAGCGGGCTGGGCTGGCTGTTGCTGTTCGCCGTGCTGACCCAATACGGCTGGAGCCTGGTGCGCTGGGCGGAACAGCCGCCGCCCCTGGTGCATTTCGACCAGCGCCTGCTGGAGGAGGTGAGCGGTTCGCGGGCCTTCGTGGAACGGGAACGGCCCTTCGTCCATTACCTGGGGGCGCAACGGCCCGAGCAATTACCCGATGAGCCCGAAAGCGTGAGCCTCTCCACCCTCGCCGCCGCCCCCGAGGTGCGGGGCTACGCCGGCCCCATCAACCTGTTGCTGGCGCTGGATCGGCAAGGTCGGCTGCGCGGTGTGCATTACGTGGATTCCAATGAAACCCCCTCCTACATCACCGGGATCGAGGCCTGGCTGGCGGGATTGACGGGCATGGACCTGTCGCAACAGGGGGTGGATCTGGATCGCGTGGACGCCCTCACTGGCGCCACGGTCACCAGCCGGGCGGCCCTCGAAGCCATCAACCGCAGTGCGCGCATCGCTGGCAAGACGGTCTTCGGCCGCAGTTTCGCCGGCGCCGAAGAAAAGGCTGCAGGGCCGGCCTGGGCGGAGCCGAAGTTCCTCGCCACCCTGGCCCTGCTGCTGCTCTTCTTTCCGATCTACCTGTCGGGTAGCGAATCGGCGCGGCTTGCGTTCCAGGCGGCCAGCCTGTTGCTGCTCGGGCTCTGGTTCAATACGCTGATCACCGAGGTGGATCTGCTGAACCTGAGCCAGGGCCATTGGCCCTCCTGGTCCGACAACCCCCAGCGTTGGCTGCTGCTCGGGTTCGTGGCGCTGACGGGGCTGCTTTTCGGTCAAGCCTGGTGTGGCTACCTCTGCCCTTTTGGCACATTGCAGGAATTCCTTTCCCGCCTCGGGCGCTGGCTGGGGCTGCGTCGTTATGCGCACCGTTCCCTCGATACCCGGTTGCGCTTTATCAAGTTCCTGTTGCTGGCCCTGGCGCTGCCGGCGGCCTGGTGGAGTGGCAATAGCCTCTGGCTTGGTTTCGATCCCATGCAACAGGCCTTCGACCTGCCCTGGATCGGTTGGGCGATCCCGCTGATCTTCGTGGCATTGCTCGGCTCGTTGTTCTTCGTACGGCTCTGGTGCCGTTACCTGTGCCCCATGGGCGCCTTCCTGGCCCTGAGCAACAAGCTGGCCCTGCTGCAGCATCTGGCGCCGAAACGCCATTTCGAGCATTGTGACCTGGGCGTGCGGGACGAATACGACATCGACTGCATCCGCTGTAACCGCTGCCTCAGCGGAAGGGACTATGGCGTGGGTCATCATCATTTCAGCAGCAGGGAACCGGAGTCGAGATAATCCGGTCAAATTCTATATGAAACCCAAGCACGACTTGAAAACCGCCCTTCACCGCCACCGCCACGATATCGAGTTGCTGGGACTGGTGGTACTGCTGTTGCTGAGCATCAGCGGCTATCTGGTGGATGGTTTCGGCCATGCCCGGCAAGAAGGGGCAAGCTGGCGCCACATCGACACGGATGCGGTGCGTAAGCTCATCGACGCCGGGAACCTGAACGATCGGGAAGCGCTCTGGTATCATCCCACCGAGGGAGAACCCCGTCATGAGCCTTGAAGTCACTTGTGAACTCTGCCCGCGCGGCTGTGTGATCCCGGAAGGCGGCGCCGGGGATTGCCGCATCCGGGTCAATCTGGACGGTCGGCTGCGCGCGACCACCTATGGCCGTCCGTCGGCGGTGCATATCGACCCCATCGAAAAAAAACCGCTCTACCATTTCCGGCCCTCCACTATGGCCTTCTCCATCGCCACCGCCGGCTGCAACCTGCATTGTCTGAATTGTCAAAACTGGTCCCTATCCCAACGCGACGGCACCGAGATGGAGAGGCTGTACAAGGCCGAGCCGGCCGATGTCGTGGCCGCGGCGCTGCAGGAGGAATGCCAGTCCATCGCCTATACCTATTCGGACCCGGTCGTATTCTATGAGTACACCTACGACACCTCGGTACTGGCGCGGGATGCCGGGCTCGCCAATCTGCTCATCACGGCCGGCTACATCAACCGCAAGCCCTTGCGCAGGCTATGCCAGGTGATTGATGCCACCAATACCGATCTGAAGGCCTTCGACGATGGTTTCTATCGGCGCGTCACCACTGCCACGCTGAAACCAGTGCTGGATGCGCTGGTGACCTTCCGTGAGGAAGGGGTATGGGTGGAGGTGACCAACCTGGTCATTCCCACCCTCAACGACGACCTGGCCATGATCCGTTCCATGGCCAAATGGATCCGCGATGAACTGGGTGAAGGCACTCCATTGCATTTCAGCCGATTCCGCCCCATGTACCGCATGAGGAACCTGCCACCCACACCGGAGGAGACATTGGATCGGGCGCGCAAGGAGGCGATGGATGCGGGCTTGCACTTCGTCTATATCGGCAATCTGATGGGCCACCCGGGTTCCAACACCTACTGCCCACGGGATGGCAGCCTGCTCATCGCGCGCACAGGTTTCCGTGTCACGGAAAACAGGCTCACGACCGATGGCCGCTGCCCCCAATGCAATGAAAAGATACCAGGAGTCTGGCAATGAAAAACCATCATCACAGGAACGAGCGTAAGGAAAAAACCGATCTGCGGCGTCGCCGGCTGCTGCTCCTGGCGGGCATTGCCGGAGTAAGCGGCCCGGCCCTGGCCCATGACCCCCGAGGGGAACGGATGCGTCTGCTTTCCCTGCATGAAGCGGATTTCCATGGGCCTCACACACTCGCGGGCTGAGGATAGCGTCATGAACAGGGTTTTGCATCTGCTTGCAGGCCTCTTTCTGTTGTTGCCATTGCTGGCCGGAGCCACCCTGGAAGAGGAAAAAGTACGCCCGGCCGCCGTCGCCGGCAGCTGGTATCCAGGTGAAGCAAAAGTTCTTGCAGACTATCTGGACCAATTGCTGGAACAGGCCGAACCCAACCCCAACGCCTTGCAAGGCCCACCTCTGCGTGCCCTCATCGTTCCCCATGCCGGTTACCGCTACAGCGGCGCTACCGCCGCGGCAGCTTATCGACTGCTTAAGGGCAAGCGCTACGATCGGGTGGTGGTGCTGGGGCCAGCCCACCACAGCGGTTTCCGCGGCTTTTCCATTGCCGATGTCAGCGCCTATGAAACCCCTCTGGGGAGAATCCCCCTGGATAGCGAAGCCGTGAAGCGACTTCGCAGCGATTCCCTGGTCGTCAGCCATCCCCAGGCCCATCGCAAGGAACACAGTATCGAGATGCAGTTGCCGTTTTTGCAGCATGTCCTGCAGCCGGGCTGGAAACTGGTTCCCATCCTCGTGGGCTGGCTGGAAGCCGGCGATCATGCCAAGGCCGCCGCGCTGCTGCGCCCGTTATTGGACGACAAGACCCTGTTGGTGGTTTCCACGGACTTCACCCATTATGGCGCCATGTACCATTACCTGCCCTTTCCGGTGGATGAAAAAACCCCGTCACGCATCGATGCCCTGGATCGGGGCGCCGTGGATAGAATCCTGAAGCGGGATGCCGATGGCTTTCTCGATTACCGCCAACGCACGGGCATCACGATCTGCGGTTACCAGGCCGTGGGGGTTTTGTTGGAGCTATTGCTACCCGAGGCCGAAGGCAAGGTCGTGGCCCATGCCACGAGTGGTTCTCTCAGCGGTGATTACCATCTTTCGGTGAGCTACTATGCCATTGCCTTCCGCAGCCCCCGGCCCTTCAACGGGCAAGACCCATCGGCCGACGAGTTGAGCGACGCGGACTGGCGGTTACTGCACCGCCTCGCTGTGCTCGGCATCCATGATGCCGTCAGCGGTCGCAGCGCCCCCAAGAAAAACCCGGCTTACCAACGACTGCTGAAAAAGATACCGGAACGACTCAAGCGCCCGGCCGGTGCCTTCGTGACCCTGCGCAAGAAAGGAAGTGGCCGCTTGCGGGGTTGCATAGGGTATATCCGACCTCTCTTCCCCCTCTATCAGGCCGTTTACGAGAATGCCTTCAGCGCCGCGCGCCGTGACCCCCGCTTCCCGCCGGTGAGCAAGAAAGAGCTGGCGGGCCTGGAGATGGATATCAGCATACTCTCGCCCTTGAAGCCCATCGAATCCCCCCGGAAGTTCCATGTGGGCAAGGAGGGTATCGTGCTGAACAAGGATGGCCGGCGTGCCGTTTTTCTGCCGGAAGTGGCGACCAACCAAGGCTGGACCCGCGAGCAGACCCTCGAACAGTTGGCTCTGAAGGCGGGGCTGCCGCCCGATGCCTGGAAGGCAAAGGATGCCCGTTTTTTCGTTTTCACCACCCAAGAGCGGCATTTCCCAACGGTTCGGCCCATGGGTGGCAATTGAGGTATTCCGCTGCCTTTTACGCGGAAAACATTGTTGACTCTCATGAGCCCTGGGTCACCCCCTGGTCATGGAAACGTTCCCTCTTCCCAACCCTCCCCATGCACAGGGGGGGCATTACTCGGTGTATTTCCACATTACTAATATGTGCAGAATAGTCCTGACCGATCCTTTCAAGCCTCATAACACGAAACCGCGTTATGATTGTAAATTGGGCTTTAGCCCGACAATTCACCGTTGTGTGTCGGACTGAAGTCCGACCTACAGGCACCTGTCTTTTCATCATCCCGAATGGCCTGTCAAGGTATGGACTATTTTGCTCCCCTTAATAACTCTCATCTTTGGGCTTTCACGACACCCTCCCTTGGGGGAGACGACTGCATGGATGCAGGAGGTACGGGAAATGCTCGCCCCTCCCCAACCCTCCCCCGCAAGCGTTGGAGGGACTTTCCACAGTAAGTATCCCCCGGCAAAGCCGGGGGCTTTAGTTTTGTGAGCCGCTCAAAGCGGCAATTCATGGGCCGCCTAAAGGCGGCTGTCAGCGCAA
>JALVNE010000088.1 GCA_027026755.1 Sedimenticola sp.
GCCCGTTCCAACAGGCGTCGCCACTCCTCATAAGGCACCACGGCATATTCCGGTTTACCGTCCCGTTCGATGACTTGCACATTCATTTGTACACATCTCCCCTGGCACCGATTTTCAGCACCAGAATCACAAGTTCATCCGCCTCGATCGCACAGATGGCGCGATAGCGACCCACACGCAACCGCCAATAGGGTGATCCCTGCAACCGCTTCCAATCGCCTTGATAGGCTTCCGGTCCGTTTGCAATGACCTGTAATTCGCGTCGTATACGCTGGCGGGCCTTCATGGGCATCCTGTTCAATGCCTTGGCGGCGGATTTTTTATAGAGCACCCGACCCATAACATTATATTACGAATAGTAATTTTGGGTTGCAAGAATGTACTACACAAAATAATTTCGTTTTCCCGGGTCGGATAATTATTGTCCACTTGTGACAAATTGGCTCCAGAAAGGATGACGCTTTATTGCTGGTAGTAGTAGTCGTACTTCTCCAGCAGGTTTTTCATGAAGTTCCAGGCTTCGTTGTAGGTCAGGCCGCTGTCCTTGGGGATGATGATCTTGACATACAGATCCTTGCCCTTTTCCTTCTTCAGTTCGGACAGGCGCGCCTCGACCTGTTGCAGGCTGAGGTTGCGGAAGGTGGCGTCACCCGGTTCCTTGAAGCGGATGACCTTGCCCCGCTTGCCCTTCACATAATAGACCTCGGCCACATACTTGCCCTTGGCGGTGCGCGCCGGCTTGATCAGTTCCTCGTACTTGGACTTGACCACCTCGTACTCGCCCTTGAGGGTCAGCAGCTGGCGGTTGTAGTCGATCTTCTCCTGCTCCAGCAGATCGATCTGCTGTTGCTGGGCCTCGTTGCTGGCGCTGAGACTGGCGATGCGGTCATTGGCCTGTTGCAGTTGCTGGCGGGTGGCCTGGTTTTCGTCCTTCTGCTGTTGCAGCTCGGTTTCCACGCGCGTCAGCTTCTCGGCCAGGGTTTCGCTTTCGTTACGCGTGGCTTCCAGGGTGTCGCGGGTCTGCTGCAATTCCTGTTGCATGGATTCGATGCGCTGGTTGAGGGCGGTCTTCTCCTTTTGCAGGCGCTCACGCGCGGCCTCGAGCTGTTCGATGCGTTGCTCACGCGCGGCGATTTCCAGTTGTTCCTTCTTCAGCTGTTCTTCCTTTTCCAGCAGGCGCAGGCGCAGGATGGAATTGAGCTGTTCGGCATTGGTCAGGCGTTCCTCGAGGGTGGCGTTCTCCTCGCTGGTGGACTGGATCATCTGTTCGGCCAGTTTCTCGGCCTCGAGGCTGGCCTGCAATTCGGCCACCAGGTTCCAGTTGCGGATGATCAGCAGGCTGGTGGCGAACAGGAAGATCATCACGATGACCATCATGATGTCGGTGAAGGAGGGCCAGAAGGAGCCGCTTCCGTCATCGGAGTCGAGGCTGTGCGGGCCGAGCGAGGTAAAGGCGCTCATGGCTGTCTATTCGGCAGGAGGCTCGGGCAGGCGGAAGCCATCGCGCAGGATGGCCTTGATCTCGCCGATATCGCCGGTCAGCCGGTCCATCTGCCCCTTGTGCTCGCTCAGGATCTGCAGCAGCGTGCTGGCCGAGGCCTGGTAGGTTTCCTGGGTTTCGCTCATCTTTTCGGTGGCGCGGATCACGCCCTTGATCAGGCCGCTCACCTGGTTGAGCAGATCCTCGCTGCGCTTGACGAAGCGCGGGATCAGGTACACCGAGGTCAGGTGCTCGATACCGCTGATGATATGGGTTTGCACATCCTTGAGGCGCAGGTAGAAATAGCCGAACAAGGCGTAGCTGACGATGGCGGTGATGGTAGTGGACAGGGCGGTGGACATGC
>JALVNE010000089.1 GCA_027026755.1 Sedimenticola sp.
ATTCTCGCAGGTGACATAGGCGGCACCAAGACAACACTGGCCTTTGCGGAAGCTTCCGCGCTCAAGGGCATAGAAGTGCTGTGCCGTACGACTTATGCAAGCCGCGAGCATGCTTCCCTGGATGAGATTCTGGACCTGTTCCTGAAAAAACACGCCGTGCAGCCCGATGCCGCCGCCTTCGGCGTGGCAGGCCCGGTGCTCGATGGCCGCTGTGCCACCACCAATCTCCCCTGGACCATGGAAACGTCAGCCCTGCGGGACAAGCTTGGGACCCGGAGGCTGTGGCTGATCAACGATCTCGAAGCCAACGCCTGGGGAATACAGGTTCTGGAGAACAAGGATTTCTTCACCCTGAATCCCGGCAGCCCCCATGCTTCAGGGAACCGCTGCATCATCTCCGCGGGCACGGGGCTGGGAGAGGCCGGCATGTTCTGGGACGGCAACAGACATATCCCCTTCGCCACGGAAGGCGGACACGCGGCCTTCTCCCCCACCACCGAGCTGGAGATCGAGCTGCTGCAATACCTAGGAAAGGGCCATGGCCGGGTGAGCTGGGAGCAGCTGGTGAGCGGCGCGGGCCTGGTGAATATCCATGAATTTCTGCTGCACCGCAGCCACGAGGAAACACCCCCCGCCCTGCGCCAGCAAATGGAGGAAGGCGATCCCGCCGCCGCCCTGGCGAAGGCCGCGGCCCAAGGCCAGTGCCCCAGTTGCGCCCAGGCCATGCGGCTGTTCACCCGCCTCTACGGCGTGGAGGCCGGCAATCTCGCCCTGAAAATGATGGCCACGGGAGGCGTCTATATCGGCGGCGGCATCGCGCCCAAGATACTGGCCGAGCTGCAAAGCCCCGCCTTCCTGGACGGCTTCTTCGCCAGGGGCTCCATGGAATCCCTGCTGCGCGACATGCCGGTGAAGGTCATTCTCGAACCCGATAGCGCCCTGCTGGGCGCGGCCCTCTACGCGAAGCAGCAGGGCTGACTTTTCAGAACGGCCAAAGGGACCAACCGCTGTCCAGATCCTTCTCGCAGCGCTTGAGCTGGCGTGCGTAGGCCCTGGCCTGGCGGTCAACTTGGTCGGCCACCTTCAGCAACCAGCCCTTGCGGCGATAGCTCCGTGTCAGATAACCACCCTCTCCCTCGTGGTAGGCCAGATACTGGTGCCTGGCATCCCACTTGGAGATACCCAGCTTGTCGTGGCTCATCGCCGTGTACCAGCCGACGAAGTCCACCGCGTCAGCGAAATCATCCCGGTCCGCCCCCCAGTTGCCTGTTTTTCTGATGTACCAGTCCCAGGTGTCATCCTTGGCCTGGGGATAGCCGTGGGCCGAGGACGGGCGGCGCCAGGGAATGAAGCCCAGCAGTCTTCCCCGGGGTGGCTGGGCGTCATCCCGGAATGCCGATTCCTGGCGGATGATGGCCATCTGCACATGCACCGGTGTGCCCCAGCGTTTTTCAGAGGCTTTGGCGCTGCGATACCAGCCCTTCTTTTCCTTGAAGATGGTGCAGATGTTGTTGATATCGCTTGGCGGAGCGCTGGCGCAGCCGCCCAGCAGGACGGCCAGCGGCAGGAGAAAACGCCATGGAAACCGGCCGGGCCGGATACCGGGGCAATCCGGCCTGCTCCCTGGTTTTGGGCAGGGAAGCGGAGTCATATCGGAATCATGCCGGGTAGAACAGATGAGCTGGCGTGAGTTGACGCTGTTCCAAAAGGTAAAGATGGAGGCTGAGCCCGGAATCGAACCGAGGTCCACGGCTTTGCAGGCCGCTGCATAACCACTCTGCCACTCAGCCATAGAGGGCGACGATCCTGTGTCGTCGAAACGAAAAGCCCCGCCGGAGCGCG
>JALVNE010000090.1 GCA_027026755.1 Sedimenticola sp.
GCATAGACTTCCATCCAGGCAATGGACTTCTCGCCGCCATAGGCTTTCTCCACAGCCGCATCCACCACTTTCTTCATCACCGGGGTGATGTCCACGCCGATGCCATCACCCTCGATAAAAGGAATGATGGGATGGTTCGGCACGTTCAGGCTGTTGTCCGCATTTACGGTGATCTTCTCGCCGCCTGCGGGAATTTCGATTTTCTCGTAAGACATCTAGGATACCCTTGTTTTGCTATAGTTGGGGCGCATTCTACCATCATTGCCATCCACACATGAGCCAGCTCATTCTATTCAACAAGCCCTGGGGTGTTCTCACTCAGTTCACCGACAGGGAAGGCCGTCCGGTGCTGGCGGACTACATCCCCCTCAAGGGCGTTTATCCCGCCGGCCGCCTGGACAGGGACAGCGAGGGCCTGTTGCTGCTCACGGACGATGGCAAACTGGCCCATCGTCTCACCCACCCCAGGAAACGCAGCTGGAAGACCTACTGGGTGCAGGTGGAAGGCGATCCTTCGGAGGAAGACCTGGAACCCCTGCGCCAGGGTTTGACCCTGAAAGACGGCCCTACCCTGCCCGCCCGCGCCCGGCTGCTGCCGGAACCGGCTATCTGGCCCCGGAATCCCCCGGTGCGCTACCGCAAGTCCGTGCCCGACCGCTGGCTGGAGATCCGCCTCCAGGAAGGCCGCAACCGCCAGGTGCGGCGCATGACCGCCGCCATCGGCTTTCCCCCCCTGCGCCTGGTGCGCGTGGCCATCGGCCCTTACCGCCTGGGTGGACTCCAGCCTGGGCAATGGAAGCGTATCCCCGGTAAAATGGGCAAATGACCTGGAAACCTCATGTCACCGTCGCTGCCGTGGTGGAAAAACATCAGCGCTTTCTGCTGGTGGAAGAAAATATCCATGGCGAGGTGGTCTTCAACCAGCCCGCCGGCCACCTGGAGCCGGGTGAAGACCTGTTACAGGCGATCCAGCGCGAAATGCTCGAAGAAACCGCCCGCGTGTTTACCCCCGAGGCTCTGGTGGGCGTTTATCTGTACGAACTACCGCACAAGCAGCGCAGCTATCTGCGTTTCTGTTTCTGCGGCCAGGTTGGGGAAATCCTCCCCGACCACGAGCTGGATCAGGAAATCATCGCCACCCACTGGCTGAGCCTGGAAGAAATTCACCAGCGCCAGAATCAGCTGCGCAGCCCCATGGTGCTGAACTGCATCCGGGACTACCAGGACGGCCGCCGCATGCTACTGGACTGCCTGCATCATATCCAGCCATGAGCAAGGGCAAGGTCATACTGGGACTGTCTGGCGGCGTGGACTCTTCCGTGGCTGCCCTGCTGCTCAAGGAACAGGGCTGGCAGGTGGAAGCCCTGTTCATGAAGAACTGGGAGGAAGACGACGACGCCGAATACTGCTCCGCCGCCGAAGACCTGGCCGACGCCCGGGCCGTGGCCGAGCGTCTGGGCATTCCCCTGCACACCATGAACTTCTCGGCAGAATACTGGGACCGGGTATTCAGCTATTTTCTGGATGAATACCGCGCCGGGCGCACCCCCAACCCGGATGTGCTGTGCAACCGGGAAATCAAGTTCAAGGCCTTTCTGGATCACGCCCTGGACATGGGTGCGGACTACATCGCCACGGGCCACTACGCCCGGGTGGCCTGCGACGAGCGCTGCCATCTTCTCAAGGCCGGGGATGAAAACAAGGATCAAACCTATTTCCTCTACATGCTGGGCCAGCACGCCCTGAGCCACAGCCTGTTTCCCCTGGGCGATTACAGCAAGCCCCGGGTGCGGGAGATGGCCAGGGAGGCCGGTTTCGGCAACTACCGCAAGAAGGACAG
>JALVNE010000091.1 GCA_027026755.1 Sedimenticola sp.
TAATATACAATCTGGTAGAGCGTCATGCTTCCGCTTAGTTCGCTTGGTCGTTTTTTTCTGTATAATCAGCCCACGGATATGCGCAAGAGTTTTGACGGTTTGCAAGGTTTGATTCATAATCACCTGGGGATGAATCCTCTTTCGGGCGATGTGTATATTTTTATCAATCGGCGGCGTGATCGTATTAAGTTATTAGTATGGGATCGCAGCGGTTTTTGGCTTTTGTATAAGCGCTTGGAAAAAGGACGTTTTGAGCGGCTTTTTTCAACCAAGACGCATGCCGTAGAGATGTCCTACGATTCGTTGGTTATGCTGTTGGAAGGTATCGAACTAAACGCAATAAAAAGAAGAAAACGATACCACAGAAGCGCTGAATTTTAATTGCATAACAACTTGTAATTTATTAAATTACAGTATGGATAATACAGGTGTTTTACAGCCATCTTATCAAGAATTGCTTGCAAAAAATATTCGTCTTGAAGAGGAAGTTTCTTACCTAAAAGAGCAAATAAATCAACTTAAACGCCTGCTCTTTGGACAGAAACGCGAACGATTTGTACCTTCGGTTTCCGGTCAGCAAAGCTTATTTGACGAAGATGAATTCAAAAGTGAGCGGAGTATCGAGCAAGAGGAAATAAGCTATAGTCGGACAAAGGTAGTTAAGAAGAGGCAAACGCCCCATTTCCGTAATCCTCTTCCCGCCCATCTTCCGCGCAAGGAAATCATCATAGAGCCCGAAGGTGTAGATACCAGCGGATTAAAACGCATCGGCGAAGAAGTAACCGAAGAGCTGGAATACCAGGAAGCAAAGTTATATGTAAACAAATACATTCGGCCTAAGTATGCTAAAGCCGAGGAAGAGGGTGTTATAATAGCTTCCCTTCCCATTCGAGTTATCCCCAAAGGTATACCCGGAGTCGGATTACTATCCCATATAATAGTCAGTAAATTTATGGATCATCTTCCAATTTATCGTATTCGTCGTCAGCTTAAGCGCAGCGGCGTGGATATAGCGGAAGCGACCATCAACGATTGGATTAAGGCGGTAGCGGATTTATTGGAACCGTTATACAAGGTGCAGCGTGCGCGCCTATTGGGTCGTGATTATCTGATGGTGGATGAAACGACCATCCGGGTATTGGATCATCAAAAGAAAGGCAAGAGCCATACGGGTTATCACTGGGTCTATTATGATCCGCTAAACAAAGAAGTGTTTTATGAATATCAGCGCGGTCGAAATGCCGTTTTCCCGGAAGAGACATTAAAGGATTTTGCCGGATATCTGCAAACGGATGGATATGTCGGGTACAACGAAGTAGGCCGCAAAGAGCAAGTTACCCAGTTGGCTTGTTTTGCCCATGCCCGTCGTAAATTTGAAAAGGCCCTTTGCAACGATAAAAAGCGGGCAAGGTGGATGCTAAAACGTATCAGATATCTGTATTTTGTGGAACGTGCCGCTCGGGAGAGAGGTCTTACATACGAGCAAAGATATGAATTCAGGCGTCGCCATTCCCAGAGGCAGTTGGAAAAGATGCGCAATTGGCTGTTTAAGAACAAGCCGGAAGTATTGCCGGGCAGTTCGATAGGCAAGGCCATTGATTATACGCTCAGTTTATGGGACAGGCTGATGCGTTATATGGAAGACGGTCGCTTGGAGATCGATAATAATTTAGTAGAGAATTCGATTCGCCCTATAGCGCTCGGTCGGAAGAATTATCTGTTTGCGGGCAGTCATAACGGAGCGCGTTGGGCGTCGATATTCTATACATTGTTGGCCACGGCGGAATTGCGTGGATTGGAACCGAAATCCTATCTGAGAGAGCTATTAAAAAAACTGCC
>JALVNE010000092.1 GCA_027026755.1 Sedimenticola sp.
TCTGGTGGAGGGGGGTGGATTCGAACCACCGAAGGCTGAGCCAGCAGATTTACAGTCTGCCCCCTTTGGCCACTCGGGAACCCCTCCAAAAGCAAGGCGCGTATTGTCTACAGCCCCACGGGGGGTGTCAATAGGACTTTGACGATAAAAGCAAGTTTTTACAAGGCGCTCAGGCCAGCAGCTGGCGATAGAGATCGAGATACTCGCCCAGTTTCACCGAGCTGTCGTAGTGCTGCAACAGGCGTTGCCGGGCCTGGCGGGCCTTTTCCTTCAACCGCCCGGGGTGGGCCGCGAGTTCCAGAATCGCCGAGGCGAAGTCTTCACGGCTATCGCTGTCGATGCGAAAGCCGCAGGCGCCCTGCTCCAGCACCTGGTGGATGGTGGCCAATCCGGGGCGGTACATCACCGGGGTTTCCAGGGTCATGGCTTCGAGCAGGGTCATCGGCAGACCTTCGTGATCGGATGTGAACAGCAGCAGGTCCAGGGCTTGCAACAGGGGCGCGGTATTGGCCACGAAGCCATGAAAGCGGATGCCGGAGCCCAGCCCCCGTTCCGCCACGGAGGCACGATAACGATCGAGCAGGGGGCCATCGCCAATCAGATGAAAGCGGATGGCCGCATCGGGCCTGGCCCGCAGGCTCAGCTCGGCGATATCGAGAAACCGGTCCACCCGCTTGACCTCGACCATGCGGCCGACCAGGCCGACATGCAGCATACCCTTTTCCCATTGCGGGGCCGGACCTTGGACAGCCAGTGTCTCCACTTCCGCGGCGTCGAGGCTGTTTTCGATCACGATCAGGCGTTTGGGGCCATATACCGGAAGCAGCTTGCCATGCAATTCCCCGGATACCGCGATGATGCGCGATTGCAGGTAACGGCCACAGAACCGGTTCGCGGCTTCGAACAGGCTCTGCTTCAGACCATGGTGCTCGGAGTCGCCATGCACGCTGCGCAGGCTGGGAATACCGCTCAGGGCCGCCGCCACGGAGCCGACGATGTTTTCCTTCAGGCGGTGGGTATGCAACAGGTCGGGGCGCTGGTCGCGCAGCAGGCGGTACAGCCCGCGCCCGATCCGCCAGCTCGACATGTGGCTCTCGTCGAATACATGAACCGGAATGCCCTGCTCGCGCAGGCGTTGCGCCAGCTGCCCCTCGTTGAGCAATACCACGGACAGCTCCACTTCGGAATGGCGATGCAGGGCCTTGGCCAGGTAGTAGAGCTGCACCTCGGCGCCGGCCCACAGATCGCCGGAGGCCAGTTGCAGCACCTTCATCGCTTGGACGGCTCCCAGCGCGCGATGCGCTGCCCGCGCAGGTAGAGGATCATCGCCTGGGCAATGGCCAGGTTCACCTGAATGAAGAAATACACCAGCTTGACCAGCTTGTGCTCGCGCAGGCCGTCATGGAAAAAGGCGCTCGCGCCCAGGCCGTAGAAGGCCAGTTGCCCCAGCATCGTCAGGCCATAGAGACCGGACCAGGGCAGTAGCAGGTTGATCAGCAGCGTGGACAGCATGAACCAGGGCACCATCCAGCGCATCAGCTTGTGGCTGAACAGCTCGAATGCGAAGAAGCCATGGCGCAGCGGATTGAGCAGCGCCGGCTGGCTGAACAGCGCCGCCATGCCGCGCAGCACGGTGCGTACCTTGCGCTGGAACTCCTTGCTCTCGTCCTTCAGGTTCGGGTAGTAGCCCAGCAGCTCGGGATCGGTGATCGCGATGCGCCCCTTGCGCACGCAGTTGATGGCGGTATTGAAGTCGCTCGGAATGCCGATATTCCAATCCTCGGCGATCTCGGCGCGGCAGGCGAAGAAGGAACCGCTCAACCCGACCAGGCTATGG
>JALVNE010000093.1 GCA_027026755.1 Sedimenticola sp.
GGCAGGGGCTGGATGCCATCTACCTGGCCGCGCCCACCAGCCACCGCCAGCGTCTGGAAATGATTGCCGAAGCGGCTTCCGGCTTCATCTACTATGTCTCTCTCAAGGGCGTCACGGGTTCCGCCAATCTGGTGCTGGAGGACGTGGAAAACAAGCTGGCCGAGATCCGGAAGGTTACCGATATGCCCCTGGGCGTGGGCTTCGGCATCAAGGACGCGGACATGGCCGCCGCCATGGCACGTATTGCCGATGCGGTGGTGGTCGGCAGCGCCCTGGTGTCACGGGTAGAGGCAAATGCCAGCAAACCTGATAAGATAGGCGCAGAACTTAAGCAATTGCTTCAGGAAATGCGCACGGCCATGGACGCAGTTTGAGCGGTTTCCGGATGATTGAGGAACGACCATGAGCTGGTTCGACAAACTTCTCCCCAGCATGATCCGCACCGAAGGCAGCACCAAGAAGGCCGTGCCCGAAGGTCTGTGGAACAAGTGTCCCGGCTGCGGCGCCATCCTGTACCGGGCTGAAATGGAACGGAACCTGGATGTCTGCCCCAAGTGCGGCCATCACAACCGTATTGGTGCCCGCCGCCGCCTGGATCTGTTTCTGGACAAGGAACCCCGGGAGGAGATCGGCGCCGAACTCCAGCCTCAGGACCCCTTGAAATTCAAGGATTCCAAGAAATACAAGGACCGCCTGGCTGCGGCCCAGAAAGCCACCGAAGAAAGAGATGCCCTCATCGTCATGCAGGGCAAGCTCAAGGGCATGGATTTGGTAGCCGCCGCCTTCGAGTTCAAATTCATGGGCGGCTCCATGGGCTCCGTGGTGGGCGAGCGCTTCGTGCGCGGCGCCAACCGCGCCCTGGAAAAAGGCATCCCCTATGTGTGTTTCTCCGCCAGCGGCGGCGCACGCATGCAGGAATCCCTGTTCTCCCTGTTCCAGATGGCCAAGACCTCGGCCGTGCTCAAGCGCATGGCGGACCAGGGCGTACCTTTCATCTCTGTGATGACCGATCCCACCATGGGCGGTGTCTCCGCCAGCCTGGCCATGCTGGGGGACGTGAACGTGGCCGAGCCCGGCGCTCTCATTGGTTTTGCCGGCCCCCGGGTCATCGAACAGACCGTGCGCGAAAAACTGCCGGACGGCTTCCAGCGCAGCGAGTTTTTGCTGGAGCATGGCGCCATCGACATGATCGTGTCCCGCCATGAGATGCGCGACCGCCTGCACAATGTCCTGGGCATCCTCAACCACCAGCGCGCCTGTGCGTGAGATTCCATGGAACCTCTGATTGATTCTGGCGCGAGCAGATTGTGGTGAAAAATCGTTCAGTTCAAGGCGCAAACCGCGCGTAACCCCCCAGGGGGCTTTCTCTCGCTACGCGATTCACCTTGTAGTAAGCTATTGCGAAGGTTTGCAACGCAGGAATGAGCGATTTTGCGCCACAAGATGCCGTGTCACGAATCAGTCAGCGGTTCCATAGTCTTGAAGACTGGCTGTCCTGGCAGGAGAGCCTGAATCCCAAAACGATAGACCTGGGTTTGGAGCGCGTGGCGGAAGTCTGGCGCCGTCTCCAACCGCCGGATCTGTCGGCCAGCACCGTCATCAGCATTGCCGGCACCAATGGCAAGGGTTCCAGCGTCGCTCTGTTCGAAGCGGTGCTGAAGGCCGGCGGCTACAGCACCGGCAGTTACACCTCTCCCCACCTGCTGCGCTACAACGAGCGCATCCGCCTGGATGGCCAGCCCCTGTCCGACCAGGCCATCATGGATGCCTTCCAGGCCATCGACCAGGTCCGGGGAAACCTGTCCCTGACCTATTTCGAATTCGGCACCCTGGCGGCCCTGTATGTCTTTGCCCGGCAAAAGCCCGATGTGGTGCTGCTGGAAGTGGGTCTGGGGGGGCGTTTGGATGCGGTGAACATCATCGATGCTGATCTTGCCCTGATCACCAGCATTGCCCTGGATCATCAGGACTGGCTGGGGGATGACCTGGAAACCATAGGGCGCGAAAAGGCCGGTATCTTTCGTGCTGGCCGACCTGCCGTGTACAGTGCCCTGGACATGCCCTACAGCATCGGGGAACAGGCGGCCATGCTGGACGCGCCCCTTTATCGCAACGGCCGGGATTTTCAGGTTCGTGTTGACGAAGCCGCAGAACACTGGACTTGGCAGGGGCAGGGCAGGGTGATCCCTGATCTTCCCCTTCCGTCTCTGTCAGGCGCCCACCAGTTGCACAATGCCGCCGGAGTCGTCATGGCGCTTTCACTGCTTGAACAGACTCTGCCAGTGGAGCCCGCCGCCCTGCGGGAGGGGCTGCAATCGGCCCGGCTTCCCGGGCGGCTGCAGACATTGGAGCGAAACGGCGTACACTGGCTGCTGGATGTCTCCCACAACCCCCACGCCGTCGTCCGTCTGGCCCAATACCTGTCCGCCCACCCCGTCCCCGGCCATACCCATGCTCTCCTGGGCATGTTGAAGGACAAGGACGTGGAACAGGTCGTGGACCTGATGCGGTCCCAGGTCCAGCACTGGCATCTGGCCGGCATCCCCGATCCCCGCGGGCTCAGCGCCCACGAACTGGAGCAGCGCGCGGCAGCTGTGGGCGTGCAGGGAAGACCTCACGCGCGGGTGGCGGATGCCCTGGAGGAAATCGACCGGGCCACCATGAAGGGGGACAGAGTGGTGGTGTTCGGTTCTTTCCACACGGTGACAAATACCCTGGCTGCTCTGGAGGCCAGGAACCGAAATTGGTCGAGCGGGCGGATTCCCGGTGGCTGACCTGTCTTGCCTTCGAATCATCCCGATGCGCAAAGCTGCAAGAACTGACCAAGAACCTCAAGTTAGCCAGCTGCATTGGGTACAATGGCGCAGCGTATTGCACAACAAACGAACCGCGCCGATATTGCCTGATTCGGCGCAATACGGCGATGGCTGTTGTGCCCTACACGGGTTGATTGACCGAAAAACAGCAACAATGCTAGATTTTTCGGACGGATGAATCATGTATCCGTGTTTGTGTAATTTGCAGGGGTAGCATCATGAACAACGGAAGGGGGGGCGTTCAGTCTCGCTCTGGACTTATTACCCGGAATCCAGCTGGATATTTTTTGGTATTTTTTCTAATGTTATGGAGGGGTGCCGTCGTCCAGGCTGCCGCCCGGTTCTCGGATGTCCCTGAAACCTACTGGGCGTATTCCTACATAGATATCATTGCCGTCAAAGGTATTTCCAGTGGCTGTACCCCGACAGAGTACTGCCCGGACCATGATGTGGACCGTGCCCAGATGGCGGTGTTCCTGCTGCGGGCGGAACATGGTCAGAATTATGTCCCGCCGGCCGCCACGGGCACGGTATTCGATGATGTCCCCGCCACCCATTGGGCCGCTGCCTGGATAGAGCAGTTGGCATCAGAAGGCATAACCGGTGGTTGCGGTGGCAGCAACTATTGTCCGGGAGATCCCCTGAGCCGCGCCCAAATGGCGGTATTCCTGCTACGGGCAAAACACGGTCAGAATTATGTCCCCCCGACCGCCACCGGCACGGTATTCGGTGATGTCCCCGCCACGCATTGGGCTGCTGCCTGGATAGAACAACTGGCTTCCGAGGGTGTAACAAGTGGTTGTGATGCCAGCGACTATTGCCCGGATGCTTCGCTGACCCGTGCCCAGATGGCGGTATTCATCGTCAGGACTTTTGGGCTTGACAGGATGGATGTACTCAACGACACCGGCATCGCCTGGGGCGGTGACTATCCCAATGGCAACACCACCACCTGCACCAGCAACATCACCGGCCCGCAGGATTGCCATCAGGGCCGCGACGCCAACCACAACGACAATTCCGATGGCCATGCCGGTTTCAGCTTCAGCAAGCTCAATGCCAATGGCGAATTCCTGCCGGCCAGCGCCAGCAGTTGGTCTTGCGTGAAAGACAATGTCACGGGGCTGATATGGGAAGTGAAGACTGACGATGGCGGCATCCATGACAAGGACAACACCTACCATTGGGGTGGGAAAACCCATCTGGGCAGTGGTTTTGGTACTTACTACAACGACTGGGATACGCTGGTGGATGGAAGCAATGCCGAACAGCTTTGTGGCCTCAGTGGCTGGCGGGTGCCGACAGCGGAGGAACTGCAAAGTATCGTCAATTATGGTCGTACAAATCCAGCTATAGATACCAATTATTTTCCCAATACTCCTGGCACGTATTTCTGGTCGGCGTCGCCGGTTGCCTACTATTCGTACGGCGCCTGGGGTGTCTCCTTCGACTATGGCCATGCCTACTACGGCACCCGCTGCAGCCGTCTCCAGGTGCGGTTGGTTCGTTCCGGACAGTGACAAGGTGAATTGCGGAGCAAGAGAAGGTGCCCGGGGGCATGTGGACTAATGAAACGAGGAGAACGGGGCATTTGGTGAAGACGTTTCTGGGAACATCTGGTTCGTCGCTATTGTGCCCTACGCTTCAGTATGTCCGACAGGTCAATGTCGTGGAAACCGGTTATCTGAAAGGAGGGGTGAAGCGGCGCGTGATCGATGTGCTTTATCTGCAACCTGTGCTTTATTGCGCCGCTGCAACAATCAACATGGATTCCGATAGGTGCTGGAAGAAAAGAGGTATTGGTATGTGGAATTTGAAATGGTTTTATTATTGCTTTTCAGGCATGGTGTTGATGCTGGGCGCGTCTTCCCTGGCGGCGCAAACCTGTCGAAACGAAGTCGAAGTGCCCTCCACCACGCCCAGCAGTCGTTTTACCGACCATGGCAATGGCACGGCCACTGATGGCAAGACCGGTTTGATGTGGATGAAGTGCCCCCTGGGGCAGAGCGGCAGTGATTGCGCCACGGGCAGCGCCAATACTTATACCTGGCAGGAAGCACTGGATGTAGCGGATGGTTACAGTTTTGCCGGTTACAATGATTGGCGGTTGCCCAATATCAAGGAATTGCGTTCTATCGTGGAACAGCGCTGTTATGATCCAGCTGTTAACCTGGCGGTCTTTCCGGCAACATCCAGCTCGAGCTTCTGGTCGGCGTCGCCGAGTGCCGACGATTTGTTCTACGCATGGGATGTCGACTTCAACTATGGCGGTGCCGGCTACGGCAGCCGCGGCAGCAATCGGCAGGTGCGGTTGGTTCGTTCCGGACGGTGAATTTTAATGTCGAAGTAATCCTACTTTGTCATCGGGGATGAGAAGTGGAAATATGACAAAGTAGCAAGTAATAATGGTAATAGGTCACCGCAGGTAGGGGGGATGTATTCTCGTATTTCACCATCTGCGAGATAGGGCAGGGTGACGGTTTCGTAGTAGTCCCTGCCGCGAGGCAGCCAGCGTTTCCAGGCGGACTTCCATTCTCCGGGCATCTGCGGTGGCAGCCAGAAGCGCTTCGGTATCGGCTCCGAGGGTAGCGGGGATGAGGGGATGTCGATATCGGCAATCACCGCTCCGGCACCTTCTTCAGCCTTGCGACCGGCCAGGGTATTTCCATTGGCGTCTTGTTAGGTGCTTCAAACAGGGCGCGTCTCGGTGTGGCCTACAGGGATGTAGGTCAGGGGCGTTAGCAGGAGCGGAAGCTTTGCGGCTTTTGACAAGGGCTTGCCACAAGGTGAATCGCGTAGCGAGAGAAGGCCCCCTGGGGGGGTGCCTGCAAGCCGCGCCCTGTTTGACGCACTGAGGGCGATATACTTGGTCGCCGGGTTGATATTATGCGAAGTGAGGGAAAACGCCCAAATTGCCACCAAGCCTCAGGCCAAAAAGGATAGGTAGGAGGTGGTTTTCAGTGACTTCCACAGGGCTAGGAGAAGCGCTGGATTACCTGAAAATCTCTCTGGTACA
>JALVNE010000094.1 GCA_027026755.1 Sedimenticola sp.
GGGATGCCATTCGCATCACCCATCACACCCATGGCATCGACAACGTCCGATATCTGCCCATGGATTTCTTCCTCAGTGGAGACTACAAGAAGCTCCGGCTGGTGGGAGAAAAGCTGGATGGCCTCATTGAGCAGGGCGCCTATATCAAGCGTGGCGAGAAGCAGCAGCCGGTGGACAGTTTTGCCGGGGCCCTGGACTGGCTCATGGCCGAAGGCCGACGCGGGCAGCATGTACAGCGTTACAAAGGTCTGGGGGAAATGAACCCCGATCAGCTGTGGGAAACTACCATGGACCCGGAAAGTCGCCGTTTGCTGCAAGTGCGTATCGAGGACGCAGTGGGGGCAGATGAAGTCTTTACTACGCTGATGGGGGACGAAGTGGAGCCAAGGAGGGATTTTATTCAGTCAAATGCGCTTACAGTGGAAAATCTGGATATTTGATAAAGTTATCCACAGATTTGGGTGGCCTGTGGATAAAATGTGAAAATCGCAAAGGGGTCGGAGTCAGATTCCACCCAAATTGCTACAGCGAACGAAATCAGACGATTCCACGGCATTGGATTTTTACAACATCTTTCCCATTTGACTCCGACCCCGACCCAACCACCCCTACGACGGGATAGACCGCCGATGAAAATCAGGGATGCATGGGCAGTTTGTCCACTTCCTTCTCTATCCAGGCCTCCACCTTGCGGGTGATTTCTGAAGCTTTCATTCCTTTGGGGTCGAACGCTTCGCCCACCACCACGTCGATGGTGCCCGGATATTTCTTCAGTCCCCTGCGGTGCCAGAATACACCGGCGTTATGGGCGATGGGCACTACGGGATAGCCGGATTTTTCCGCCAGCAGGCCACCGCCGATGCCGTATTTTCGCTTCTCTCCCGGAGCCGTGCGGGTGCCTTCAGGGAAGATCACGATGATGCGGTCCTGCTCCAGCAGCTCGGTACCCCGTTTCACGATCTGTTTCACGGCCTTGCGCCCGGCGCTGCGGTCGATGGGGATATTGGGAATGGCGGCCAGGGCCCAGCCGAACACCGGCAGGTACATGAGTTCCTTTTTCAGAATCCAGGATTGTGGGGGCGGCAGTATGGCCTTGAGAGAGATGGTTTCCCAGGTGGACTGGTGCTTGCACATGACGATGGCAGCGTGGCGTGGCAGGTTTTCAGCGCCGTGAATCCGGTATTTCAGGCCGCAGATCACTTTCATCAGCCAAAGGTTGGTGCTTCCCCAGGCAGATGCCATGCGGTCGCGGGCGGACAGGGGCAATAACATGCCAATGGTGACGATGCCCAGGCCAAACACGCCTATGCTCAGGACCATGGCAAGGAAATAGAGACTCGATCGAAGGGTTACCAGCATGGTCAGTCGATACTTCTGAGCAGGTGATCCACGGCCAGGGCGAGGTCGTCGAACACGGGAATGTCCTGGCTGTCCTCCAGCTGTGCTTCCGTACGGCGCCCCTTGCCGGTTCTGACCAGCATGGGCGAGGCCTCGACTGCCCGGGCCGCTTCCAGGTCCCGCAGGCTGTCGCCAATGACGGGAATACCTTCCAGGCGGATGTTCCAGCGCTCCGCCAGGGCCTGATACAGGCCGGGCCTGGGTTTGCGGCAGCTGCAGCCGTCATCCGGCAGGTGAGGGCAGAAGGCGATCATGTCCACATGCCCTCCCAGTTTGGTCAGCATTTGGTGCATCTTCTGGTGCATGGCGTTGAGGGTGGGCAGGTCCAACAGGCCGCGGCCGATGCCGGACTGGTTGGTGGCCACGCCCACGATGAAGCCAGCCTGGTTGAGGCGGGCAATGGCCTCCAGGCTGCCTTTCAGGGGCTGCCATTCATCCGGGCTCTTGATGAAGTCATCCGAATCGGCGTTGATGACGCCATCGCGGTCGAGGATGATATATCGGCTGTGGTTTCCCGGCATCACTCCATGTCCCGGAATTCGGACACCCGGATACGTCCGTTGACCATGCGGGATTCCCGTTTCATGAGCTTGTCCATCTTGTCCCAGAAGGCTTGGTTGAGATCGAAGTCCGCAGCAATACCGGTGCCCATGAGCAGGATGAGCAGGTCCGCCACTTCTTCTGCAAGTAAGTGCTTACTTTTTCCCTTGGTCACGCAGGAGGAAATTTCTCCCAGTTCCTCGGCCATGAGGGCCACCCGGTAGTTGAGTTCTTCGCCCCCGGTGTTCTTGAAATCATGCTTGTCGTGAAAGGCCTGCACGGCCTCCATCATCTCTTTCCAGGAATCGGGATTCATGAATGGTCCTCTTGCTTCACTGCTGCAGCAGAGAGATATCGGCCACCTGCAGGAACAGCCCAGACAGGTTTTTCAGCAGGGCCAGGCGGTTGGTGCGCAGGGCGCTGTCGTCCACGTTGACCATGACATCGTCGAAGAAGCGGTCCACGGTTTCGCGCAGTCCGGCCAGGGCCTTGAGGGCGGCACCATAGTCCTTTTGCGCCAACAAGGGAGTGACGGTCTGTTCCATCTCCTGCAGGGTGGCGAACAGGGCCTGTTCGGCATCTTCCTGGAGCAGCTTCTCGTCCACCTGGTCGGGAATACTGTCCTTGGATTTCTTCAATATGTTACGGATACGCTTGTTGGCAGCCGCCAGACTCTCGGCTTCGGGCAGCGCCAGGAAATCATGCACCGCCTGAATACGGGCTTCCAGGTCCGGCAGGGTGGCTGGTTTCACGGCAGCCACGGCTTCGAACAAGCGGCCATCCACGCCCTCGTCTGCCAGCATGACCTTGAGGCGCTCCATGAGGAACTGCTTGAGCTGCTGACGGGCGTCCGGCTCCCGGACGAGATCGCCCAGGGCGCTTTCCGCCTGCGCCAGCAGCTCATCGAGTTCGATAGTAAGTGAGTGCTCACGTATGATGCGCAGCAGACCCAAAGCGGCCCGGCGCAGGGCGAAAGGATCCTTGTCGCCTGTGGGTTTCATGCCGATGCCGAAGATGCCCATGAGCGTATCGGTCTTTTCAGCCAGGGACAGGGCGATGCCCGTGGGTGTGGCCGGGAGCCGGTCGCCGGAATAGCGGGGCAGGTAGAATTCCTCCAGGGCCTGGGCCACTTCTTCGGGTTCTCCGTCACGCAGGGCCTGATAGCGGCCCATGATGCCCTGCATGTCGGCAAATTCTCCGACCATGTGGGTCATGAGATCGCAGCGGCTGAGCATGGCGGCCCGTTCCGCCAGGGCCACGTCGGCGCCGGTGCGCTCGGCAATCCAGCTGGTCAGGACGGCGACGCGCATGGTCTTGCTGTACATGCTGCCCAGATCCTTCTGGAACACCACGGTTTTCAGGGATTCGATATGATCTTCCAGTTTCTGCTTGCCGTCCTGCTCCCAGAAGAACATGGCGTCCGCCAGGCGCGGGCGGATGACCCGCTCGTTGCCTTCGGCAATGACCTCGGGCCTGGGGCTGTCGATATTGGCGATGGTGATGAAATGGTTCATCAGCCTGCCCTCGCCATCGAACAGGGGGAAATATTTCTGATTCTTCTTCATGGTGAGAATCAGGGCCTCCGGGGGCACTTCCAGGAAGCGTTCCTCGAAACTGCCGGTGATGGCCACGGGCCATTCATTGAGGGCGGTGACCTCGTCCAGCAGGGCATCATCCATGTCGGGCTGCCCTCCCAAGGTTTCCGCCACCTTTTCCACCTGCGCTTTGATATTCTCACGCCGGGTAGCGAAGTGAGCGATCACTTTCCCTTGGGATTCGAGCTTGTCGGCGTATTCCGAAGGCGTGTGGATGTCGATGGCTTCGGGATGATGGAAGCGATGGCCATAACTGACGGACCCGGCCTGGGCATCCAGCAGGGTGCAGGGCACGATCTCGTCACCATGACGGAACAACAGCCAGTGTACCGGGCGCACGAACTGGGCCTCGGAACTGCCCCAGCGCATGCGCTTAGGAATGGGCAGACGATTGAGGGCGGTTTCGGCAATCCCTGGCAGGAGTTCAGCGGCAGGCTTGCCCTTTTCTTCCACCTGATACACCAGCCATTCGCCCTTGTCGGTTTTCATGCGACCCAGCTGATCCACGCTGGTGCCGCAGGAGCGGGCAAAACCTTCAGCAGCCTTGGTCGGGTTGCCGTCGGCGTCGAAGGCGGCCTGCAGGGCGGGACCGCGTTTTTCCATGCTCCGGTCCGGCTGGCGGGTGGCCAGGCCTTCCACCAGCAGGGCCAGGCGCCGGGGCGAGGCGTAGGAGACGACCTTGCCGTGTTCCAGTCCGGCCTGTTTCAGTCCGGCAATGAATTCGGATTCCAGGGCGGCGGAGAGTTTCTTCAGGGCCACCGGGGGCAGTTCTTCCGTGCCCAACTCGAAAATCAGATCCTGGGCGCTCATGAGGATGCTCCTTGTTTCAGCATGGGAAAGCCGAGTTTCTCCCGGGCGTCGTAATAGGCTTGGGCCACGGCCCGGGCCAGGGCCCGCACCCGCAGGATGTAGCGCTGGCGTTCAGTGACCGAAATGGCATGGCGGGCGTCCAGCAGGTTGAAAGCATGGGAGGCCTTGAGCACCTGTTCATAGGCGGGCAGAGGCAGGCCCAGCTCGATGAGTTTGTTGCTGTCCTTCTCGCACTGGTCGAAAAGCTGGAGCAGGAAATCCACGTCGGCGTGCTCGAAATTGTAGGCGGACTGTTCCACCTCGTTCTGGTGAAAGACATCGCCATAGGTCACAGGGCCTTGGGGGCCATGCGTCCATACCAGATCGTAGATACTTTCAACTCCCTGGATATACATGGCAATACGCTCCAGGCCGTAGGTGATTTCCCCGGTGACAGGGCGGCAGTCCAGGCCGCCTACCTGCTGGAAATAAGTGAACTGGGTGACTTCCATGCCATTGAGCCAGACTTCCCAGCCCAGGCCCCAGGCCCCGAGAGTGGGGGATTCCCAGTTGTCTTCCACGAAGCGCACGTCATGGACATGAAGATCCATGCCCAGCATCTCCAGGGAGCCAAGATAGAGGTCCTGGATGTTCTTGGGCGACGGCTTGAGCACCACCTGAAACTGGTAATAGTGCTGCAGGCGGTTGGGATTCTCGCCATAGCGACCGTCCGTAGGCCGCCGGGAAGGCTGGACATAAGCGGCATTCCAGGGCTCGGGGCCGATGGCGCGCAGGAAGGTCGCGGTATGGAAAGTACCAGCGCCCATTTCCATGTCATAAGGTTGCAGGATTACACAGCCCTGGTCAGCCCAGTACTGCTGCAGGGCGAAGATCAGACCCTGAAAGGTGGAGACATCCGGTTTGCTGTTCATAAATTGTGACGGGACGCGGCAAAAACGCCAATTATAACGCCAAGCGCTCTAATCGGCGCGAATTTCCAAGCGAATGACAGGTGCCCGCCGGGTACGTTTTGGCCGGGGTGGCTTCTGCTCGGAAAACCTCGGAGGCATGGATGCCGACGCGGAGCCTACATGGATGTATCTACGGCGTTTTTCCGAGCAGATGCCACCCCGGCATTATCAATAACTTCGACGTAAGGCACCTCAATGTATTGAGATGCCTTACAATCCCAGCTTCTTTTCCAGATAATGAATATTGGCCCCGCCAGCCTCAAAGCCCCCATCCCGCATGATGTCTTCCTGAAGCGGAATATTGGTGAGTATGCCTTCGATGACCATTTCCGACAGGGCCGTGCGCATGCGTGCGATGGCGGATTGCCGGGTTTCGCCCCAGGCAATGAGCTTGCCGATCATGGAATCATAATAGGGCGGCACCGTATAGCCGTTGTAGAGATGGCTGTCGAAGCGAATGCCGGGCCCCCCAGCCACGTGCAACTGGGTGACGGGGCCAGGGCAGGGCATGAAGTTTTCCGGGTTTTCCGCGTTGATGCGGCATTCGATGGCGTGGCCGCGCAGGAAGATATCTTCCTGCCGGTAGGCCAGTTCTTTCCCGGCAGCGATGCGGATCTGCTCCTTGACGATGTCCACGCCCGTAATCATCTCGGTGACAGGATGTTCCACCTGCACCCGGGTGTTCATCTCGATGAAGTAGAATTCGCCAGCCTCGTATAGAAACTCGAAGGTCCCCGCGCCCCGGTAGCCGATCTTGCGGCAGGCCTCGGCGCAGCGGTTGCCGATCTCCTGGCGCACTTCTTCGCTGATGCCGGGGGCCGGGGCCTCTTCCACCACCTTCTGGTGGCGCCGCTGCATGGAGCAGTCCCGCTCGCCCAGATGAATGGCATTGCCATGGCTGTCGGCAAGAATCTGGAATTCCACATGGCGGGGATTGCCCAGGAATTTCTCCATGTACAGGGTGTCGTTGCCGAAGGCCGTGCGCGCTTCTTCCCGGGTCAGGCTGATGGCGCTGATGAGAGCCGCTTCGGAATTGACCACGCGCATGCCGCGTCCGCCGCCACCGCCGGCGGCCTTGATGATCACCGGATAACCGATATCCCGGGCGAGCATGATGCTGCGTTTCTCGTTGTCGTCCAAAGGACCATCGGAGCCGGGCACCGTGGGGACGCCGGACGCTTTCATGGCCTCGATGGCGGTGATCTTGTCGCCCATGAGACGGATGGTTTCGGGTTTGGGGCCGATGAAGATGAAGCCGCTCTGCTCTACCCGTTCGGCAAAGTCTGCATTCTCCGACAAAAAGCCGTAGCCGGGATGAATGGCATTGGCGTCGGTGACTTCCGCGGCGCTGATGAGGGCGGGCACGTTGAGATAGCTGTCTGCAGACGCCGCCGGACCAATGCACACGGACTCGTCGGCAAGGCGGACGTGCTTGAGATCGCGGTCCGCCTCGGAATGCACGGCCACGGTCTTGATGCCCAGTTCCCGGCAGGCGCGCTGTATGCGCAGGGCGATTTCGCCCCGATTGGCGATGACGATTTTTTCAATCATGGCCGTCGCCTCACTCGATGATGAACAGGGGCTGGTTGTACTCCACGGGCTGACCGTTCTCCACCAGGATACGCTTCACCACGCCAGTCTTGTCGGACTCGATCTGGTTGAGGATCTTCATGGCTTCGATGATGCACAGGGTATCACCGGCTTTCACGGACTGGCCCTCGGTGACGAAAGGCTTGGCCCCGGGATTGGGCGCGCGGTAGAAAGTGCCCACCATGGGAGAGCGAATGATATGACCCTCCAACTCCGGCTCCTTGGCTTCTTCGGGTTCAGGGGCGGGTGCAGTAGCGGCAGCCGGAGTAGCGGCCACGGCAACGGGCGCAGCGGCAGGCGGTGGCAGGGTGCCATGACGGCTGATGCGCACGGACTCCTCGCCCTCGTGTATCTCGATTTCCGCGATATCCGAAGCCTCCAGGAGTTCGATGAGTTTCTTAACCTTGCGTATATCCATGATTTCAAACCTGTTCGTTTGTGGGTGCGCTAATTTGGCGGAAGGCTGCCTGCAGGGCCAGTTCATAGCCCTGGGCGCCCAGCCCGCTGATTACGCCCACCGCCACGTCGGAAAGATAGGAATGGTGGCGGAAATCTTCGCGGGCGAAGACATTGGACAGGTGCACCTCGATAAAAGGAATGTTCACACCAAGCAGGGCATCGCGCAGGGCGATACTGGTGTGGGTAAAGGCGGCGGGATTGATGAGGATGAAATCCACGGCATCACGGGCCGCCTGGTGAATTCGGTCGACAAGTTCAAACTCGGCATTGGACTGGAAAAAATCCAGTTCATTGCCCGATGCTTCGGCCTGTGCGCGCAGGCGGCCTTCGATATCCGCCAGGGTATCGCTGCCATAATGGCCGGGCTCCCGGGTTCCCAGCAGGTTGAGATTGGGGCCATTCAATACCAGGATTCGGGACATGGGCTAGGATTCAGTGTTGAACTTGTCGGGAAATGCGCGGATACAGCGCTTAATTTGATAAAGTTTGCGCCAATACAACCGGAATGTCCAGTTCTAAGGGCTATTATGAGAACATTGCCATGTAGCTCTAATGAATCCTCAGGCGACACTTTTGAGAACGAAAAAACCTGTATTTGCAGGCCGGGCTTCAGCCCGACACGGCTTCGTAGTGTGCACCGTTGTTTGGGTTGAAGCCCAACCTGCCACCTGCCCCTGTCCCAGGGGTCGGAGTCAAATTCCACCCACGCCGCTACAGGGAACGGAATCAGACTATTCCACGCCGTAGAACCCTGCCAACATCTTCCTATTTGACTCCGACCCCAATCTACAATCAAAGGTGATCACAAGGGCACCTTGAAAATTCGAGGTCCTGAAAATTCTTAATGCCCTTGGGTGATTTTCTCCAACAGTGGCCGAAGATCATCTTCGCTGATTTCCCCAAATTTGCGCATGAGTATGGTGCCGCCACGATCCGCCACCACCGTGTAGGGTAATGTGTTGAAACGGTTGCCCAGGCGAACCATGAGATCCATGGCGTGGGTTTCGCCCAACAGTATGGGAAAGCCGATTTTCTTCTCCTGCACGAATTTCCGCACGGCTTCCTCGTCGTCCAGGGCGACACCAACGACAACCACGTCCCGGTCGGCAAAGGCTTTTTGCAGCCGGTTCAGCAGGGGCATTTCCCTTACGCAGGACGGGCACCAGGTCGCCCAGAAATTGATGACCAGGATCTTGTTGCGCCATTCCTCGGCGCGCCACTGACTGTGATCCAGGCTGGGCAGGGTGAAATCCGGCAGCTGGCTGTTTGGCCCAGTGGTATCCGCGGCCACCGGATGACGCTGCTGCTGCCATTTCCACAGATTGGCCCCCAACATGCCCAGCAGCACGCCGGTCAAGGCCAGGATAAGAAACTGCCGGAGCTTCATCAGGGAACCTTGCGGATGTGCGCCAGGAAGTCATCCTTGCCCATATAACCCATGAGACGAAGGGCATGCACTTCCACGCCATTGCTGCCCCAGAACAGCATGGCCGGAGGAGCGGGGACGTCCACGTATTCCATGAGCGCCTTGTCTTGTTCATCCTGCTCGGTGACATCCGCCTGCAGCAGCACGAAGTGGTTCATGGCGGAAACCACGGCAGGGTCACTGAATACGTTTTTTTCCATCTGTTTGCAATAGATGCACCAGTCGGCATAGAAATCCAGCATCACGGGTTTGCCGGCAGCTTTGGCTGTGGCCAGTTCACGCTGCAGGTCTGCCACGCTCTTGATGCGTTTGAATTGCAGATGGCTGGCCTGCTGGCTGCCGCCGCCACCGATGGCCAGGCCGCGCAGGGGCTGTACGGTATCCTTGCCGTTGGCGGCCACGCCCACCAGGAACAGGGCGCCATAGATGAGCAGGACCACGCCCAGGCCTTTCCACAGGGTGCGCCAGCCGGAGGCATCCGGCGGCAGCTGGCGCAGGGCGCCCATGTACACGCCGGAAACGATGAGCAGCACACCCCACAGGGCCATGGGATAGACCGGCAGCAGGAAGCGCTCCAGCATGGTGATGGCCAGGCCCAGCATCATCACCCCGAAGACGGCTTTCACCGCGTCCATCCAGCCGCCGGCCCGGGGCAGCAGCTTGCCGGCGGAGGTGCCGATGGCAATGAGGGGCACGCCCATGCCCAGGGCCATGGCGAACAGGGCCACACCCCCAAGGACGGCATCACCGGTCTGGCCGATGTAGATCAGGGCGCCGGCCAGGGGTGGCGCCACGCAGGGCCCGACGATGAGCGCGGACAGCAGGCCCATGACGGCCACGCCGCCCAGCTCGCCACCTTTCTGCCGGTTGCTGATTTCGCTGAGCTTGCTCTGCCAGCTGGCAGGCAGTTGCAGCTCGTAGAAGCCGAACATGGACAAGGCCAGGAGCACGAACAGCAGGGCAAAGGCACTGAGAATCCAGGGATTCTGGAAAGCAGCGGTAAGATTGAAGCTGGCGCCGAACAGGCCCGCCAACACCCCCACGATGGTGTAGGTCACGGCCATGGCCAGCACATAGACCACGGACAGGGTGAAGGCCCGGCGGGTGGTGATGCCGCTGCCCTGTCCCGCGATGATGCCGGACAGAATGGGAATCATGGGGAAGACACAGGGGGTGAAGGCCAGCAACAGACCGATGCCGAAGAAACTCAGAATAATCAGCCAGGTGCTGCTGTTTTTCAGCATGGAGGCAATCTGATCCTGCTCGGACTGCTCCACCGGCGCCGTGGCGCTGGCAGCCGGGGGTTGCTGTATAGCCAGTGTCTGCGCGGTTTGATCCGCAGCCGCGGCCTGGTCGGCGCCAATGGCGGGAAGTTGCAGCTTGAACTGTTTTTTCTGGGGCGGATAACAAATGCCCCTTTCAGCGCAGCCCTGGTACTTGAGGGTCACTGTTGCCTCGGTGGCGGCAGTGTTGCTGCGCAGCAGGGGGATGCTCAGATCCAGGTCGTGCACGAACACGGCCACGTCACCGATGCTGCCGTCGGGCTTCACCGAATCGTGCTTGATCTTGGCAGGGGGCAGATCATAGTTTCCCAGGCTGACGCCGTCTCCTTCTATGCTGACTTCCACCTTGTCTTCATACAGATAGGTACCATCGGCAATTTCCCAGTGGACGTTCAAGGTCTTGCCGTCAAGGGATTCGGCCATGGGACGGTAGGCCTGGTCGGGCTTGAGAATATCGTCTTCCTCCAGCCCAAGGTCATCACCCAGGGCCCCCAGGGCATCCAGGGGAGAAGCATCGGAAACCGATTCGGCGGGGCTGGACGGCGGCAAGGCGCCCTCCGCCTCGGAGCCGCTCACCTGCACCAGATTTTCCTTTGCATCAGCAGCGGCGTCCGCGGCCACAGGTGGGGGTTCATCGGCCAGGTCGTCCAGGGCAACCAGCAGCTTTTGGGTATGAGGCGGGTAGCAGATGCCGGCTTCTGCGCAACCCTGGGAGCGGGCTTCCAGCTCCAGCATGCTGGGCTTCTCGCCCTTTATATGAATGGGGAGTTCCACATCCACGCCATGCTTGTAGATCTCGATCTCGCCGAAAAAAGGGTCCTGCTTGGTGATACCCGGAGGTAGATCCGGACTGCCAAGGGTGACAGCATCATTCATGCTGGAAAAGCGGAACTTGTTGCGGTACAGGTAATACCCGTCGGCAATGTCCCAGTGAACGATGATCCTGTCTCCCTTGGTGGTGGCCGAGATGCTGTAGGCCTGGTCAGGCTTGAGGAATTCCTCCCCGGCTTGCAGGCCGACGCTGAGGCCAAGGAACAGCAGGAAAGTAATCAGTCTGTGCATAGGTTTTCCCCTACCCAGTTCAGGTAGCGTTCGTTGCCCCCATACAGCGGCAGGGCGATGATTTCAGGTAGTTCATAAGGATGGAGTTCCAGTACGGCCTGCTCCAATGCGGGCCAGCTGCTTGCTGCGGTCTTGATGACCAGCAGCGCCTCCTCGTCTTTTTCGATATTGTTCTTCCAGCGGTATATGGATGTCACCGGGCTGGTAATATTCACGCAGGCCGCCAGTCTTCTTTCGACCAGTGATTGTGCCAGATGTTCGGCCGTCTTGCCTGACGGGCAGGTGCACAGTACCAGCAGGAAATCGAATGTTTTCATGGTGTATGGAAGACCGGGCTTGGCCAGACTTTTTTGCCGAGCGTTGAATTAAACGAATTTGCCCCAAGGTATGCAAGATGAATCCGGGAATTATTTTTCTGCTGTTGCTGATTGGCGCGCCTCTGGTGGAGCTTTATGTGCTCATCGAGGTCGGGTCCGAGATCGGCGCCCTGTCCACCATATTATTGAGTATTTTCACCGCCATCCTGGGGGCCGCCCTGGTGCGCTTGCAGGGTGTTTCCGTGTTGCTGCGGGTGCAGCAGACCCTCGCCCGGGGAGAGGCGCCGGCCCTGGAGATGCTCGAGGGGGCCGTACTGATGGTGGCGGGGGTGATGCTTTTGTTCCCGGGTTTCATCACCGATGCCATGGGTTTTCTCATGCTGGTGCCCCCCTTGAGGCGGCAGCTCATTCTTGCCGTGCTCAAGCGCAGTGGCGCCATGGGCCCGGCGCCGGGTGGTCATACCGACGGCGAAGGTGAGGAAATTCGCCGGGTGACCATCATCCAGGGTGAATACCGCCGGGAAGATGACTGAAGGGGCTGGTGGTCGGGGTCGGAGTCAAATGGGAAGGATGTTGAAAAGATCCGACGGCGTGGAGCAGCTTGATCCTGTTCCTTGTAACCATTTTAGGTGGAATTTGACACCGACCCCTTTGATCCAAAAATCCCTTGTTCCAGGCTTGACTTTCCCCAAACCGCCCCTATTATTAGCACTCACTGAGGGGGAGTGCTAATACTCTCCAAGATTTTTCAGCTAAAAAACCAAGATTTCAGGAGTTTATCTATGAAGATCCGTCCATTGCATGATCGACTGGTCATCCGTCGCACGGAAGAAGAGCACACCAGCCCTGGGGGCATCGTGCTCCCCGACAGCGCCACCGAGAAGCCCATCCAGGGTGAAGTCATTGCCGCGGGCAATGGCAAGATCCTCGAAAACGGCGAAGTCCGCCCCCTGGATGTGAAGGTGGGTGACAAGGTGCTGTTCGGCAAGTATGCCGGCACCGAGGTCAAGATCGGCGGCGAGGAGCTGCTGGTCATGCGCGAAGAAGACATCATGGGTGTGATCGAGGACTGATGTCCCAGCGATGAACCCGGTAACGAATTCAACTAGATTTTAAGGAAGTGAAAACATGTCTGCAAAAGAAGTGAGATTTGGCGATGAAGCCCGTCAGCGCATGCTGGCCGGCGTCAACATCCTGGCGAATGCCGTGAAAGTAACCCTGGGCCCCAAGGGCCGCAACGTGGTGCTGGAGAAATCCTTCGGCGCGCCCACCATCACCAAGGACGGCGTCTCCGTGGCCAAGGAGATCGAGCTGTCCGACAAGTTCGAGAACATGGGCGCACAGATGGTCAAGGAAGTGTCTTCCCAGACTTCCGACGTGGCCGGCGACGGCACCACCACGGCAACCGTCCTGGCCCAGGCCATGGTGCGCGAAGGCCTGAAGGCCGTGGCCGCCGGCATGAACCCCATGGATCTGAAGCGTGGCATGGAAAAAGCCGTGGACGCGGCCGTGGACAAGCTCAAGGAGATCTCCAAGCCCTGTGAGGATTCCACCGCCATTGCCCAGGTCGGTTCCATTTCCGCCAACTCCGACGCCAACATCGGCAACATCATTGCCGAGGCCATGGAGAAGGTGGGCAAGGAAGGGGTCATTACCGTAGAGGAAGGCACCTCCCTGGAGAACGAGCTGGCGGTCGTGGAAGGCATGCAGTTCGACCGCGGCTATCTGTCCCCCTACTTCGTCAACGATCAGCAGAGCATGACCGTTGAACTGGACGACCCCTACATCCTGCTGCACGACAAGAAGATCTCCAACATCCGCGACCTGTTGCCGGTGCTGGAAGCCGTGGCCAAGTCCAGCCGTCCCCTGCTGATCATTGCCGAGGACGTGGAAGGCGAAGCCCTGGCCACCCTGGTGGTGAACACCATGCGCGGCATCGTCAAGGTGGCTGCGGTGAAGGCCCCCGGCTTTGGTGATCGCCGCAAGGCCATGCTGCAGGATATTGCCATCCTCACCGGTGGCACCGTGATCTCCGAGGAAGTGGGCCTGTCCCTGGAAAAGGCAACCCTGGATGACCTGGGCACCGCCAAGAAGGTCAGCATCTCCAAGGAAGAAACCACCATCATCGACGGCGCCGGCAGCGCCGACGACATCAAGGCCCGTTGCGAGCAGATCCGCGCCCAGATCGAGGAAACCTCCTCCGATTATGACCGCGAAAAGCTCCAGGAGCGCCTGGCCAAGCTGTCCGGCGGCGTGGCCGTCATCAAAGTGGGTGCCGCCACCGAGGTGGAGATGAAGGAGAAGAAGGCCCGGGTGGAAGACGCCCTGCATGCCACCCGCGCTGCGGTGGAAGAAGGCATCGTTCCCGGCGGCGGCGTGGCCCTGATTCGCGCCCAGAAGGCCATCGAGGACTTGGCAGGTGACAACGAAGACCAGAACGTGGGCATCACCCTGGCGCGCCGCGCCATGGAAGAGCCCCTGCGCCAGATCGTTGCCAATGCCGGCGGTGAGCCCTCCGTGGTGCAGAACGAAGTCGCCAACGGTGACGGCAACTACGGCTACAATGCAGCCACTGGCGAGTACGGTGACATGGTGGAGATGGGTATTCTCGATCCCACCAAGGTGACCCGCAGCGCCTTGCAGAATGCTGCTTCCGTGGCCAGCCTGATGATCACCACCGAGTGCATGGTCGCCGAGGAGCCCAAGGAAGAAGCGGCACCCGCCGTGCCGGACATGGGTGGCATGGGCGGCATGGGCGGCATGATGTAAGCCCGTCGGGAAAACGCTTCCCAACCTAGCCCCTGGCCGGTTTCCGGCCGGGGGTTTTTCTTTATATGCTGGGCGCGCCCCCTCATGAGTCGTGAAAGCCCGGGAAAGGGCTTTTACGATATTCTCCTGAGGGGGGGGAGGCCAGGGTGAAGGATGGGAGGTATTTTCGCACTACTTTCATCTTCAAAGAACTACGGCCGCAGAAAAAAATGGCTCGGCCTCGAGCCACCCATGGCCTGTAAAAAAAGCCGCCTGTTCCATCCCGGAACAGGCGGCTTTCAATGCCCGGCGAAAGTGTAATGATTACAGACTGTGTACCGGCCAGACCGGCAGCAGGTCGGATGTTTTTTCTTCCGCATCCTGCCAGTCGTTTTCTATACCGAATACGCCTGCCAGAGCCTGGTCGGTCGCCAGTTCCGTGTCGGACCAATAGATCTGGTCACCAAAGTTCCTGAAAATGTCGCGGTATTCTTCAAGGGCTGCCTTGAGGTGGCCGGGTTCGCCGGCGTTGCAACCATGACCGATGGACACAGCAGTTTTTGTGTTGCTCAACACGACCTGGTCAGAACAGCTGGCGTCCTGATAGGAAATTTCGGGCAGGCGCCAGTTACTGTGTCCAAGGTAATGGTGCGCATTCAGATGTTTCAACCATGCCTGTGCTTCGTACCAGTTCATCCGGCCATCATCCGCACAGATTTGAGATGCTGTGCGGCCCGTGCCATGCGCCACGGTGGCGGGATCGAAACTGGTCCACAGGGCGTCCTGCTTGTCACACAAAGTCTTGGCCAGATTGGCGTCCCGGGTCCATTCCAGGGACAGCGTCTGATCCACGATCAACTGTTCACCGTTGAGCTGCAGACCACCTTGGGGGGCAGCCCCCAGAGTGGCATGCACATTGATCTGGATAACGAGAAACATTATGGCAATGATGATAGAAGGTTTCATGTGTTTACTCCATTCCTGATTGGATAGAAAGTGAGCCGGGTTCAGGAACCCAGGGCCTCAACATACTGATGAGTGATGGTGTTCATGGTGGTCATGATATCGTCCGTCGTGGCCAGTACGATGACCGGCAGTCCTCCGCGCTCGACATCCTTGTAGAACTTGGCGACCACTTTCCACAGACGTTCGATCTTGGCCAGTTCCGCTTTGATTTCCGGCGTGTTCAACTTGGCGTTGCGCAATGTGGCATGAGCCTCTTCGAATTCCCTGACAGCCGTTTTCAACTGCTCTACGGTATTGTGATCCCGGAAACCAGCCTGGTAGGCGATATAGTATTTGGCAATGCGCTGGGTGAGCATACGCTGACGGCCGGCCAGATTCACGATGGCTTCTTTCTTGAGCTTGGACATGGCTTCCAGGCGGGTCACGATATCCTGACTTCCCTCTAGCATGGTTTCACTGTAGTCCAGTACCAGAGAGGCGTTCTCTTTGTTGTAGGGCTGCCTGGCGAGAGCCGCGAGTTCATCCTTGGCCATTTTGATATAAGCCAGCATGTCCTGGATGCCCTGGTTATGCACGGATTTGCGGATGATCTGGAAATTGCGGTTGAACTCGTCGATGCTGTCGAACAGCTGCTTGCGTGTCCTGTCGGCTCGAATCCCCTGACCATAGAAAAAGTAAGCCTTGGCGATCTTTTGCGACAACATGCGCTGTTTGCCTGCAATGTCGATAAGACGGGCGAGATTGGTGGTGCCAGACTCTGCCGACTTTGCAATGCTGGCTACAGGAGCAAAAGACAGGGCAGCGAATGAAAGCAGGGCAATGAGAATTTTGTTGAGATTTTTCATGACGGCATCTCCAGTTTTCTACGATGAAAATTACTTCTTGAGATTCGCGTACAACGCAGTGACTTTGTCCATGTCAGCCAATATGTTGTTTGCGGATTTGTTGATGAGTGACGGAATCATGCGGCCGGATTTGGACTTGCCCATCATTTCGAACCAGGCATAGGATTTCTTTACCCTGGAAAGCAGGGCGTGAATCTCTTTCGTGGTCAGCGGAGAAGCCTCTAGCTGCTGGTGCGCAGAAGCAAACTCTTCCATGGACGCGGAAAGCTTTTCACCAAACTGCCGCTGGGCGACTTGCCACGCCTTCAGCATGTACAGCGCAGCCATGCGCTGGGAGAGCATGCGTTGCCGCCCGGACAGACCTACGATTTCTCCCTGTTGATTGCCGGAGATTTCGGTCAGGATCCGGGTATTCTCCTGGCAGGCTGCCAGCAACTTGTCCAAATCGATTTGCAACTGTCCTGCTGTGGATTTGTCCGGGGTTTTCTGCAGAGTGGCTTTCAGTGGCTCCCAAAGAGACTGGATGCGCTTCAGACTGGCCTGAACCTTACTGTTGGATGAAAAGCGCCTAAGCTCGGCAAGAATGTCATCAAATTCCTGAATATTGTTTTTCAGATCAGTTGCGGGGTCGCCCGCATCCATGTGCATGCCGGCCATGGCGTAATCTTTCAACAGACGCTGGGTGATCATGCGTTGTTTACCTGCCACGTTGATGGCATCTTCGATGGTAGACACCGTTGCGAATGACAGGGTGGACCAGCTACTGAACAGCAGTGACATGCTCATCAGTAAGGGGGATATCTTGCGATTGGAAATGATCAATTTCATGGGCAGAATATATTTTCCTGTTATCTTTTTGGGTCGTCGTTGCTTATGTCTTTGAAAGCTGTCAAGGAACTGGTTCTCAAAGAACATCCACGGAAAATATTATGCAGTGCTCCGAGCGCAATGATAATGAGGACTGGGTGGCGGAAAATCAGGTAGCTTTGTTACCCAATGGGCCGAAAGCAATAATGACAGGGCTATTGGAGAGATGTAGTGGATTACGGAAACAGTTTACAGACACCAGTCTGAAGGCAGGCTGTGACCGGCTTGCCGCATTGCTTGCGTCTGCTTTTCATAGCGTTCCTTCATGTCGCCTTTTTTGTAAATCGAGAGGAGTTCGTCACGGATAATGGTATTTGCCGGATCTGCCCTCATGGCGGCCTCGAGCAGATCCAGTGCCTGGTCGAGTTGCCCGTATTCCAGGTAGGCCATGGCCTCGGAAAATGGGTCGGCTGGCAGGCGTTCAGGGTGGGGCAGTAGAGTATTGACCAGGGGGATGTCAGATTCCACACCTTTGTGTAACAGGCTGAGCCCGGTATCGGGCAGGGGGGTATAGGAATGCAGCCCTTCCTCGAGGCCATCCGCAAGAAGCTTGTGCTGATGCGGCTGCAGTTGCGACGAACACAGGCACAACAGGTGTCGGCGCAGGGACAGTCCCTTGTCTTCGAGAGCAATAAACAGGTCGAGTAAAGCGGTGAACAGGGCCGTGCTGTCTTTTTGTTTCAGCCGCAAAAAGATCAAACGCGTGTGCATACGCAGGGCCAGAGGATTTCGGGTGATGCCATGACACAGATAGGAAACAAGCTGATCGGCTTCAGCTGCTTCATGTAAATCCAGGCTCCCGCCTTCCTGAACCACAAATACGGGGTGCGTCGATGGAATGATGCTGATCGGCGCAACATCGTTGTGCGACTGTTGTGCAGTTGTTGTTTTCATGGCATGAGATATTAGGGGCACCACCGCGGACGGGCCGCTCCCGGCCCGTCCGGATATACCTGTATCAAGCCGCCAGTGCTTCTATGAGGTCGATCATGAATTCCATTTCTTCTCCATCAATTGCTTCCCAGGCATGGTACCCCAGGTTGTCCAACAGCTTCTTTCCTTGAGGCTGCTCGCCCATGGCCTGGAGTTTTTCCTTGAGTTCGTCCTTGCGGTCGAGTAGGCGGGGGCCAAGCAACAAGGCGTGGGATACGATTTGAATATCACTGCTCACCAGCGGCTTCAGTTGGCTCCTGACCAGGTTGGAAAGTCCTTCATAGGCGTCGGTGAGGAAGAAACCGACATCAGCCTCGTTATGGAGCAGCGCCTTGGCCACTTGCACATAGCTGTCCTGAACAAGGGTTTGGGTATTCCCCCTGTGCAGATCGGCCGGTTCCAAAAGCATCATACCCATCATGCTGATGTCTGGATCATCGGTTTGGGCAATGCGGCAGCCTGGTTCCAAGGATTCGATACTGTGCACAGGACTGTCGGCCGGTACAGCAACCGTGGTTTCATCGGAATGATGGGGACTGGCGACGGCAACAAAGCCTTTTTCCCTGACCAGAAAAGAGGCGTCATAAGGATTGGCGTAGATGATATCGACCTTTCCCTCGCTGATGGCTTGCCGTTGGGCATCGAAGCTGTCAAAGGTTTCGAAGTGTATATCGATAGCCAACTGCCGTTGCAGCCAGGTATTGAAAATATGCCAGTTGGCAAGTTGGTCAGGTCCAAAGTCTGGACTTACGGTAAATTGGTAGGGCATTTGTTATCTCCTCGACTGGCTCAGCTCATTCCGGCATAGCTTGATATGGCTTCTTCAACCTTCTTTGGGGAAGGCTTGCGGCGTACAGAGGTGTAACCGACGATCTCGCCATTGCGTACGTTGGGGATGACGGTGGCATACACCCAGTAGTAACCACCGTCCTTGCGCAGGTTCTTTACATAGCCGTGCCATTTTTGCCCTTTTTGCACGGTTTCCCACAAGTCCCTGAAAGCCGCAGCTGGCATATCGGGGTGGCGCAGCAATGCATGAGGCTGACCAATGATTTCGGCTTCTTCATATCCTGACATGTCCACAAAAGACTGGTTGCAATGTGTGATACGTCCTTCAGGGTCCGTCCGGGAAACAATGAGTTTGCCATCGGGATAAGGCGTTTCTTGGTTTGTAATCAGCACCTTTCTCTGGGTGCCATCAAAGAGATCGAGCAGCACCTCCCGGTATTCACCAGGGATGTCCGCGGGGTTCATATCTTGCATGGTTCTCATCTCCACCTGTGCCTCTACCGTTTGCATTCAGTGGGACAGGTCATCTAGTTTTATCAGTATGTTTACCAGGGTTCCGGAAAGGACATGCATCCGGGTCATTTCTTCCTTGCATCCGGCCTCATCTCCGGCCGAATGCTTCTGCAGTGCACGGGTACTGGCCTCGTGAAATTTCTCGTGCGGTTCGTACAGCTCTGCGAAAATATCGCGGGCAAGGTCGCTGATGGCGGCGGCCTCTTCGGGGCCCGTGCCATACAACCATTCTCCCAGCTTGCAGTGATGGGGATCGGTACCCTTGAAGGAGTTCTTGTCTTCGATGGCTGCCTGAACTTTTTTCAAGTACTGAATATGATCGTTGAGCCTTTGGAAAAAGAAAGCGCTGTGTACCATGTCGATTCCTGCCGTATGAGCTGTAGAGGTTGTTCCCCGGGTGAATGATTCCCGTTACAGAAGCTTGGCCAGCTGTTCCGCCGCCCGTTTTACATCCAAAAAGATGAGGCCCAGCTTGGCGTGAGACTTGGCGAGAACGGTGACAACGGCTTCACTGCCTGCATAGACCATGAGTACATAACCGTCCCTGCCTTTGATGAGCACCTGATCGAGTTCGCCGCGTCCCAGTTCCGAAGCTGTACGGTCGCCCAGAGACAACATGGCAGCACTCATGGCACCAACCCGGTCTTCGTCCAGGCCAGCGGGCAGCTGGGAGGCCATCATCAGGCCATCCGTGGAAATGACCCCCGAGGCTTCGATATCGGCGGATGTGCCGTTGAGTTCATTGAGTATGGAATTGAGCATTTCTGCGCGCATGATTTTCTCCTGAAAATTCTTTGTCGTTGAGTTTTCCTTCGTTCGTCATAGAGACGTTCATTACTGGATTTCGGATTCATTGCCGTAGCGAATCCCCAGGCTCCAGACAAGCCGGGTAAAAGCTTTCTGGTTGAAGCGGGGCAGGCCACTGATTACCAGCGAGAATCGTTGTTTTCCGACGAATAAGGGCCAAAAGCCGATCTGGCTGTTACCCGCGGCATCGCCCAGAGTCCAGGCATTGCCCTGATAACCCAGGTTTGTGTTGAGCAGCCCCTGATGGCGTCTGTGCAGCAGGCCCAGGCTGGCGCTCAGAGCGGCGAGTTCCTCGGCCGCCTCATGGGTGAAGCCGCAAGACGCCACGTAGAAGCCTTGATCATCGGCCAGCAGAGCCTTGCCTTCGCCCGACAGGGTTGGCAGAAGGAAGGGAACAATTTCTTCCAGGGGACCTTCCGGGCAGCTCTGGGGAGTGCTCAATCCCTGAACAAGGAACTGGCGCTGCATATGGTATAGAAGTGTGGTGGCATCCTTGGCGTGGCCCCCGGCACCGTTTTCGAGAGTGGAGTCGTCCAGTGCCGGGAACTGCCGTTGTTGGAACAAGTAATGGAGCAGATGCCTGGCGGGATCCTTCTGTGATGAAGCGCAGTAGTAAAAGGCCCCGGCGGGTGTGGGAGACAGGTAGAGCCCTGATTGAAGTCGCAGGTCTTCCATATCAGGCTTGCAGGCTCTGATCCAGGGAGAACAACAAGGATTCCACGAGAATTACCACATCGTTTTTTTGCCGGGCGTCCACTTGGAAAACCGGCGTATTGATATATTGTGGCGGCAGTTCCTTGTAATAGTCTTCCAGCGTGGGGGCGCCTGCTCCGGCCAGATCCATTTGGGTCACACCTATGGCCAAAGCCGTGCTGTTGATGAATTTTTCAAATGCGGAAAGGAAAAAATGCAGATCTGCAAAAGGTGCTGGCCGGGCATTGTTGATCAACAGCACCAGCCCAATACCCCCTTTGATGAGAATGTCCCACATGAAATCGAAGCGTTCCTGTCCGGGGGTTCCGTACAGATGCACGGTTTCACCACCATCCAGCTTGAGCATCCCATAGTCCATGGCGACAGTGGTCTGTTCTTTACGCGCGCGGGTGATATCCGTTGCCAATTCGTCCGTGGACACGGGTGTAATATCACTCAAAGAGCGGATAGCCGTGGATTTCCCCGCACCAACGGGCCCGGTAAAGATGATCTTGTGGTCGTTCATGCGCGTTAATCCCTTTGTTTGCGGTAAAGCGTCTTCAACAGGCGCTTGAACAGCCCCCGGCGTTGGTTCGGCTGATTTGGTGCTGAAGGATTTTCCCTGGTGCCTGGTGCCGGTTCTGCTTCTGTCAGCAGCCCCGTGGCGGACGCTGCGGAGAAGAACGCGAAAACATAGCGTTGTGGTAAAGAAAGTTTTTTCAGCACCTGCGCGACAGACAAGGGTGCTGAAACCCATGCGGCCGAGATCCGCGTGGCATGGGGGAAAAGCGTGAGGCGGGTGAGATTGGGCCAGCGCCTGAGTCGATAGCGCTGGTGCAAACTGGTGCCCTCGGGGAGGCGTCCGCGGGAGCATGCCAGGGCCATGCGCCAGACAAAGGCCTCCCAGGGATAACATTGCTGGCGGGCTTCCATCTCGGATGGCAGTTCAGAAAGCCTGTGGTAGGCCGGTTTTTTGCCGGTCATGGGAAGCGCGCCCAGCGAGCGCTGTCTGCGGGGACTGGCGTCCGTATGGATACAGTGTTTGTGAGGGTCCACGATAAACGTGGAATCACAGCAGTTCAGTTGCAGATATTGGCCTTTCTTCAGCGCAACCCGGATCATATTGCCGAGGTGGTAGGCAAGAAAACGCTCTGGTGAGTACTGAACTGCAGCGACGGCGGCCGGATCGTTCAGGTCTATATCCGTGGCCGAGCCAATGAATGTGTGCAGTTCTCTTTCATTCAAACTGGTGGCCGCGTTGGACGACAGCCCGCTCTTTTGTTGCCGGGCCTTGTTATTCCCGGATGCAGGGTCTTTGTGGTCCGGCTGAGTGCCTTGTGCAGTCCGTAGCTGCTGTTCCTGTGACCGCTCTTTCTTTAGCTGTTTTTCCTTTAATCGCTCTTCCCTCCGCTTCGCTTCTCTTAGCTGTTCTTCGCGTGCCCGCTGCTCCCTTTGTTCCACCAGGGTATCGATGGCAGTAAGAATGTCCCTGGTGCTGAAGGGCTTCTGCAGACAAACGGCGCCTTCTTCGTCCATGGGGTCTAGACCAATGAGGATGGTGGGTTTGGATGAGGCGGCTGGTTTGTGGGATTGCATTTCGGCCCAGGCCGCTTTTCCACGAAAATCATCAAAATCGATGATCACGATGGCATCGGGATGATCATCCACCAGTTCGTATTTCCGGTTGGTTTGGCTGGAGAGCAGGAACGCAAGGCTTTTTTTTCCCAGGCCCTGGATGCCTTTCAAGGATATGTAAATCGCCCCGGTTTCCCAGCTGACGTCCTGTTCATCATGTTTTGTTGTAGGCATGGCTTTCTTCATCAGCCCTATTCACACTGGTTGCGGATTTTCAGCAGCTCTTCCCGGTTTTCAGACAAGATCTCCACGAATTCGGGATCCAGTCTGGAGCCAGAAAGTTGCTGCAATGTCTCCATGGCCTTGTCTAAGGACCAGGCTTCCTTGTAAACGCGCTTGGTGAGCAGGGCATCCAGTACGTCTGCGGCAGCGACGATACGCGCCTCCAGAGGTATTTCCTCACCTTTTAGCCCGCAGGGATAGCCACTGCCATCCACGGCTTCATGATGATGGGTGATAATGTTTCTGAGCATGCCGGTATAGTGCAGATCATCGCTGTAGTCGAAACAGTGAATCATGTGATCGATGATGTCCCGTCCTTTGAGAGTATGGGTTTTCATCAGCTCGAATTCCTCGGTGGTGAGCCGCCCGGGCTTTGTCAAGATGCGTTCCGGAACGAAGACCTTGCCGATATCATGTAATGGAGCAAACATGAATAGATGCTCTATCCAGCTGTCGCTGAGATCGTACTTTTGTGCACAATGGAGGGCGATCAGTTTGGAATAGTGGGCCACCCTTTGCAGATGGGCAGGAGATTCGGACCGGTTCACGTTGTTCAGTTTGAGTATGCTTGCCACCGCGGTGCGCAGGCTCTCGGTGGGCTGTTGTTCCCCTGCCACGATACGGGCGATAACCCGGGCATAGACATGCATTTGCTCGATGATTTCCGGCGTGAAGCAATCTTTTTCCGTAGCAGCAAAGAAGGTGTAGCCCAGGGTGGTGTCGTTTGCGACCAGGGGCAGACTCAGGCTGGACTGAAAATCAGTGGCCGTATCCTCGACGACCACAGGATTATTGCCTTTTCCTTCTGGCTGGAAAGCGCGCGTGAATTGTTCTTTGCTGACGGTGCCACCGGAAGAATACAGCTCCAGTTCCTGGTTTCCAGCGCCTTTGGTGGCAACACCAATGAAGGAAAGGAAAGGATACTGGTGCCTGATGCGACCGTATATGGTTTTGAGCTGTTGGCTCAGGTTTCCTGCTGAAACCGGGTTTTTTTCCGGATTGGTCGAAATTGCGGCCAGCATCGACATCTTCTTCACTCCCGTATCCCAGTTCGTTATCGGTGTTTGTCCCGAGAACGTTTATGGAGGGAATTATGGGGCCGCCAGGATGTTTTGATAATAAGGAAGCCAGGGCGATTTTTCAGGTACAGGCCTTACCCAAGCCAGAGTCCGAGAGTTTATCGGGGTGTTGTTAACCCGGCGGCTGAGCGTCATCTATATTGGTGCCGGGTCAATAATATTAAAGGGAAGAGAGATATGCGTTCAATGAGAGTTTGCGATCCTTGATATTGAGTTTCCGGCGGATGTTTTTCCTATGGGTGGAAATGGTCAGATCCGACAGGTTCAGCAGGGAAGCAATCTCCTTGGTCTGCTTGCCTTCCCGGATGAGATTGGCCACCTGGATCTCGACAGGCGTGAGCTTCATTTCCAGCAGGTCGTGGTTGTTGATGAGAGAATCGGATACCTGTTTCAGGTTGGCAATGAGCATTTCCACGATGGTGCGCTGATTGTCGTTCAAAGGGGTTTTCTGCAGACGCTCGGCGTAGGGGATGACCAGATTGTTGATGTTGTTGAGTATGGTTTTTTCCGCTTCCTTGCTGTCCTGTTGCTGTTGGGTCATGAGCACGCGCAGGGCCGTCAGGGTTTCTTCCACCTCGCGGGTTTTCTCCTCCACTTGCACCTGGAGTTCCTTGCGCAGGCGGTAGAGTTCCACGTGGTTGTTCACCCGTGACAACAGCTCGCCGGCGTGGATGGGTTTACAGATATAGTCCACCCCGCCCACTTCGAAGGCGCGGATCTTCTCCGATTGCTGTTCATGGCCGCTGACGAAGATCACGGGCACTTGCAGGAGCGGCTCGTCTTTCTTCAGTTCGGTGCAGAGTTCAAAACCATCCATGCCCGGCATTTCGATGTCGAGCAGAAAGAGTTCCGGCGGACTGGTGCGGGCGATGTCCAGTGCGCGTTCACTGTCTTTGGCGGCGCGTACCTGATGGCCGGCATCGGTCAGCAGCTGTCCCAGTAGAAGAATCATGTCCGGGTTGTCGTCCACGATGAGGATGTCGGAAGGTTTCATTGCACTGTTCATAGTTGTTCCAGAAGTTTCTTGAGGCTGCGCGTGGCGGCATCGAATTCGAAATTCTCCAGGTCGTCCCGGATGTTACGCAGCTCACTGAGGAGGCTGTGATCGCTGATATGCTGCAACAGCTTGTCCAGCTCGGCCACTGCCGCCACATTGTATGTTTCGGTGAGCGCCACCAGGCTTCCCAGCTCTCCCGGCATATCATGGTCCGGCAGGGGCTGCTGCTCCTCCGGCTGAGTGGCGGCTTCATCCAGTTCGGCGATGTATGACACCACGGTTCGTAACAGGTTTTCTGCTTCTCCAAGCTGGGTGTCATCCAGCTCCACGGACTGCCGGAGTTGCTGTTCTATCTCCGCCAGGTGCCGGGAAAGTGTTTCTGCCCCTATGGTGCTGGCCAGACCCTTAAGGGTGTGAGCTATGCGGCGGGCGTCTTCCTGCTGGCCCTGTTGCGCCAGCTTTTTCAGGTTCTCGATGTCGTGCCTGTGGCTGTGGGCGAACTTTTTCAACAGCCGAACATAGCCTTCCCGATCCATGGACAGGCGACGCGAGGCTTCTTCCGTGTCCAGACCGGGGATGCCGGGGGGAACCGGATTGTCTTCGCTCTTGCGGAAGGGGCTGGGGGGCGTCTGGGTGGCGATCCTGTTCACCACCGGGTTGATGAGCCTGTCGATCTTTTCCATCAGATCGCGGATGTCTATGGGCTTGGACAGGTAGTCGTCCATGCCAGCCTCCATGCATTTTTCGCGCACGCTGGGCGAGGAGTTGGCGGTGAGGGCAATGATGGGCAGATCTCCCAGTCCCAGTTCAGCCCGGATTGCCCTCGCGGCCTCATATCCATCCATCACTGGCATCTGTATGTCCATGAGTACCAGGTCGTAACTGCGCCGGGACAGCTGTTCCACGGCTTCCTGGCCATTGCATGCGGTGTCCACCAGCAGCTTGTTCCTGCTCAGAACCTCTGTGGTCAGCTCCCGGTTGATCTGGTTGTCTTCGACCAGCAGCACCCGGGTGCCCTGCAGCTGGGAAAAGTTCCGCTCGACGCTGATTTTGGTTGCCCCTTCTGCAAGGTTTGCCTTGATGATGGGGAAACTGAGCTGGAAATAGAAGGTGCTGCCGACCCCCGGCTCGCTTTCCACCTGGATTTCGCCTCCCATCCTGTTGATGAGTTGGGAAGATATGGTCAGTCCCAGGCCGGTGCCGCCAAAGTTCCGGGTGGTGCTGCTGTCCGCCTGGGTGAAGGGGCGGAAAATCCTCCGCAGCTTGTCGGCATCCATGCCAATGCCGCTGTCGCAGACCGTGAATTCGAGTTCCACCTGTTCCTCGCTGCGGGAGATCTCTTTGACAGAAATCCGGATGATGCCCTTGTTGGTGAATTTCACCGCATTGCCGGCCAGGTTGGTCAACACCTGCTTGAGACGCAGGGGGTCGCCTTTCAGCCATCCCTGGAAGCTGGGCTGGTAGTCCAGCTGCAGTTCCACCTGGTTGGTATTGATCAGCTGCCGGGTCATGGCCACCACGGAAGACAGCTCCTTGCGCAGGTCGAAGGGGATGGACTCCAGGATCAGCTTGCCGGCTTCTATCTTGGAGAAGTCCAGGATTTCATTGATCAGACTGAGCATGCTTTGTGCCGATTCACGCACATTGCCCAGATACTTGCGCAGCAGGGGGCTGGGGTTGCTTTCCAGGCACAGGTCGGTGAAGCCCAGGATGGCGTTCATGGGCGTGCGTATCTCATGGCTGATGTTGGCCACGAACTCTGACTGGGCGACATTGGCGGCCAGTGCGTCCCGCTTGGCCTGGCGCAGGGCCTCCAGCTGAATCTTCTTGCGCGTGATGTCACGGGCTACGGCAACATAGCGCACGATGTTTCCTTCCTGATCCTTGATGGGTGAGATGGAGGTTTCCATCCAGTGGGGTGTGCCGTTCTTGCGCAGGTTCTTGAAAGTGCCCTGCCACACGTGGCCGGACGTCAGGGTTTGCCACAGGTGCTCGTAGAAACTGGCCGAATGTGCGCCAGAGGCGAAGATACGGGGGTTGTGCCCGATGAGTTCCTCACGGCTGTAGCCCGTCAGCCTGCCCGTGGCCGGGTTGCAGTCGAGAATAATTGCGTTGACATCGGTAACGATGATGGATTCCTGGGAGTGGGCAAAAACCGTTGCGGCCAGGTTGGCGCGCTCCTGAGAACGCTTCTGCTCGGTGATGTCTTCGGCTATGCCGTCGATGGATATGAGCTTGCCCTCCGCATCACGTACGGGGTGGGAAGAAACGCGCAGGGTGCGTTCTGTCCCCGAGGCGTGGATGAAACGCATTTCGAACTGCAGGAAGTCCGCTTTTCCTTCCATGCGCAGGGTAATATAGGACTTGGCCTTTTCCAGGTCCTCCGGCAGCCAGTTGGCCAGCTCCGTCCAGCGTTTGCCGATGACCTCTTCCCGCTTCAGGCCGAACACGCTGGTGACGCCATCGGACACGAACGTGACCTCACCATCCATGCCCTGGTGACTGTAGATGATGAATTTCTCCCCGACGTTGTCCACCAGTCGCTGGTACTTGGCCTGGCTGGCCTGAAGTTTCCGCGAAGCTTCCACGCGTTCGGTGACGTCCATGTGAGTGCCGAACATCCACATGGGGGAACCATCTGTCTCCCAGTGTGTAACCTTGCCGCGGGAATGCACCCAGACCCAGTGTCCGTTCTTGTGGCGCATGCGAAAATCGGCCTCGAAATCATCGGTTTCCCCGTTGAAGTGCTGTTGCAACAGCTGGTGGACCTTCTTCAGGTCCTCGGGGTGGGTCAGGCCGGTCCAGGTTTCGATGCTGATGGGAGAGAGTTCCGCCAGCTCGTAACCCACAATCTCCGCCCAGCGTTCGTTGAAAATGACATAACCGGTACGGATGTTCCATTTCCAGGTGCCGGCCCGGGTTGCCTGGATGATCTGTTCAAAATGGTGGGCTGAATCTTCGGCCAGCAGGCGCTGGGAGTGCAGTTGCCGGTTGCGCTTCACCAGCAGCTGAAGCAGTACCAGGATGACCAGTGCGGCCAGCAGGGATATCGCTGCGGCGAGCTTGTGCTGCTCCCAGATGTCATGCAGGGTGATGGGGGGTGCCAGGTCATATGGAGGCAGTTCCAGCGCGCGCATGACTTGTTCCACTGCCCGGTAGTCCGCTGGGGGATCGAAAGTCGCAATACCGGCATTGATGAGCACGGGGTTGTCGGCGGACAGGTTGAACAACTGGTTCTGCACGGTGTCCACCTGTTCCTTGCTGACATGGGGCAGCGCCAGGACCGGCCACTGGGGGTACAAGCGGGTGGACACCGTATAGGGGAAACTGGGCTGTTCCATGATATTGATGACTTTCAGACCATCCGCCATACCCTTGGCCTGGAAGATATGATAAATACCGGCAGGCAGAAAACCCACATCGACGCTTCCCGCGTGCAAGGCCTGCAGCACATCGTAGAAACTGCCGGTTTCCAGGACATGGGCATCCCTGGGCAGTACGATCCCCGCCTGCAGCAACTCATAGGCCTGGGCGGCATAGCTGCTGAGTCCCTTGGTGCCGGCTACCGCAATCCACCGGTTGCGTATGTCTTCCAGCCCTGCGATATCCTTGCGCTTGTCCTGGGTGATTATGACGCCGCCGCTGCGATGAACCACCCGACCATTCTCGTTTCGCCACTCGATAGTGGCCAATGGGCTCTCGATATTGTAGCGTTCGCGAAGCTGAATGTAGTGAGCGGGGTTGGTGACGATGAAGTCCAGTTCATTACTGGCCAGGGCATCCTCCACGTCATGAAGGTTGATGGGTTTCAGCTGGATACTGAATTCCGGAATATTGGCGTTCAGATAGTCCACGATCGGCTGACAGCAGGTCTGCATTCTTTCCGGGGCGAAATAGGTGAACACGCCCAGGGTCAGCTGTGGTTTGGGCTGGGCGTCTTCCACCTGTAAGGCCTGCAGGTTGCCTGCAAGCAGCAGGAGCCAGGCTGCGAGCACCAGAATCCACCTGCCCGGCCGTGCAGGCAGGCTGGCAATGCGGCGATATTGTGTTGGCTGTCGGGCGTGCACTGTTACATTTGATCCTTGTCTGGTTTGGGGGCCCTGACAAAAGCCGCCCCCGGCTTTCTCAGGACGGGTTGTCCCGTCCGGGCCCTACCTTCAACGTCCTGCCAGGCGCTTCGGCAAGCATCAGCCGGATGGTGGTTTTTCCCTTTGGCTGAATGTGTGCCCCCGCAGGCGACCGAAGGTCTGCCCGCGGCTCCTGGACAGATTTTCTCATCAACGGGCAATCCTGGAACGAGGTATGTTATAGAATGGGAAACATGCCTCAAAGGTGAGATATCTGGCGGATATTGGGTATGGGATATACCCAATCAACCATTATGCGCCGGAGGTCGGGATGATTGCGTTTTTTCAGGGCCGGGGATTCCTGCCTGGGCTATCATGATAACTTCTTCCTTTCTTTCCCATAGGCAAATCATGAGCTTGGTAATCCGATTGCTGCTGCCGAGTCTGCTGCTGGCGGCAGCGGCAGCAACGGCAACAACCGCCGACAAGAACGGCATACACTGGTACCCCGGCAGTGTCGATGAAGCCTTCGCGGTAGCCCGGCAGCAGAAAAAGCCCGTGTTCCTGTATTGGGGCGCGGTCTGGTGTCCTCCCTGCAACCAGCTCAAGGCCACCCTGTTCAAGAATCCGGCCTTCATCCGCAAGACCCGGTTGTTCGTGCCCGTGTACCTGGATGGCGATACCGAGGCAGCGCAGAAACTGGGCGAGCGGTTTGGCGTGTTGGGCTACCCAACCCTCATCCTGTTCACGCCGGAAGGTGAGGAAATCACGCGCCTGCCGGGGGGCATGAGCATGGAGCGGTATCCCGAGGTGCTGGACCTGGCCCTGGCCCGGGTCAAGCCCGTGGCCCGCCTGCTGGCGGAGATTCTCGACAAGGGCAGGAAGCCCACGGCCCAGGAGCTGCACCTGCTGGCCTGGTACGCATGGGATCAGGACAGGGGCAAGGCCCTGGGCAAGCGGGAACTGAGCGATGTGCTCAAGGCCCTGGAAGCCCTGGTGCCGGATACCCTCCCCCGGGAGAAGTCCCGCCTCAATGCCCGCTATCTTGCCGCCCTGGCTGCCCGCCAGGTCCCGCCCACGGAAGCGGAGAAGGCCGACGCTGTGCGGCGCTTGCAGCGGCTGCTGGCCGATGCCGACAGCTGGCAGGACAATTTTGACTTCCTGATCCATGACCTGGACCTGTTGATCCCGCGCATCACCACAGCAGACAGTCCGCAACGCAGCAGGCTCCTGGATGCCTGGGGCAAGGTGCTCACCCGCCTGCAACAGGATGCCGGCATCGGAGCCACGCGCCGTTTGCTGCTTTATTTGGGACGGTTGCACTGGCTGAAGGCGGCAGGACAGGAGATTCCCGAGATGCTCAAGGCGGAGATTCGTGCTGCCGCCAGAGAGTCCCGCGCCAAGGCCCGCGATGGTCATGAGCGAATTGCTGTCAGTTATGCCGCCTACGTGGCCCTCAAGGCATCCGGGCAGCTTGCCCTGGCGGAACGCCTCATCAACGAAGAGATGCAGGCGGGCAGCAACAACCAGTACTGGATGCTGGTGCTCGCCGATCTGGCGGAAGAATCGGGAAACGAGGAGGAGGCGCTGCACTGGTACGAGAAGGCCTGGGAAAGCGCCCGGGGGAAGGCGACCCGGGTCCAGTGGGGCTCCTACTACATCCGCCAGCTCACGCAGCAGCGACCCGACGACGATGAACGCATCATGGCCGTGAGCAAGGCCCTGTTCGCTGAACTGGCGAAACAGAAAGCCCCTTTTCACGGTCGTAACAGGCGGGCCCTCGAGCGGGTGTTCAAGGCGCTCAACGCCTGGGGACAGGTCAGCAGCCCGGCTGAACTCATCGACATCAAGCGGGCCTTTATCGACGTCTGCCTGCCTTTCGGCAAAGACGCGATGGAACGCTGCGAAGCCATCATGAAAACATCCTGAGGAGAAAGGAAGATGAAAAGAATACTCGTTGCCTGTGTCCTGGCCCTTGCCGCCCTGCCGGTGCTGGCAGCGGAGGGATTGAATGTCATTTCCAGCAGCCATGATGTGACGACCACCATGGACCGCCTGGAGAAGATCGTCACCGGCGCCGGTTTCAAGGTCATTGCCCGGGTCAACCACGGCAAGGCCGCCCAAGGCGCGGGCATTGCCCTCAAGCCCGTGGAACTGCTCATCTTCGGCAAGCCCAAGGCGGGCTCCCTGCTCATGCAGAGTCAGCCCAGCGTGGCCATCGATCTGCCCATGAAGTTTCTGGTTTGGGAAGACGCCAGCGGCAAGGTGAACATCGGCTGGAATGATTCTGCCTGGATTGCCGCCCGCCATGGCATTGCGGACCAGGACAAACTGGTGAACAAAATGACCGGGGCCCTGCGCAAACTCGCCACCCGCGGAGCAGGCAGCGACTGATGCGTGCATCTTCCCGCCTTGAGGGCCTGCTTTCCCGTTGGGATGAGCTGCCTCAGGCGGGACACCTGGCCAGCCGCAGTTTCCGCCGCGACCTGGAAAAGGTCTGGGGGGCCAGTGATTTTGCCGCCCAGACCTGTCTGCGGGACCCGGATCTCCTCCTGGACCTGGCTGACAGTGGCCGGCTGGCGCGAAAGCTGGCGCCGGGGGAGATGGGCCGGGAGCTGGCGGAGATGCTGGCCGGCGTGGAAGGCGAAGAGGCGCTGCTGCCAGCCCTGCGCCGTTTCCGTCGGCGGCAGATGCTGCGCATCGTCTGGCGTGACCTTAGCGGCAGTGCAGCTCTGGAAGAAACCCTGGAAGATCTCTCGGAGCTGGCGGATCAGTGCATACGTCAGGCCCTGGCGCGGCTCATGGACTGGGCCGTCGCCCGCTCCGGGATGCCACGGGACAGGGATGGCAATCCCCAGTGCCTGGTGGTGCTGGGCATGGGCAAACTGGGCGCCCGGGAACTCAACCTGTCTTCCGATATCGATCTCATCTTCAGCTTTCCCGCCCACGGTCAGACCGACGGCCGCCGCCCTCTGAGTAACGAGCAGTTCTTCACCCGCCTGGGGCGTCAGCTCATCAACGTCCTGGGTAAGGTGACAGAAGACGGTTTCGTGTTCCGGGTGGACATGCGCCTGCGTCCCTTTGGCGAAGCCGGCCCCCTGGCCCTGAGCTTTGGCGCCATGGAAACCTATTACGCGGCCCAGGCCCGGGAGTGGGAGCGCTATGCCATGATCAAGGCCCGGGCCATCACCGGGGAAGACGCCTACCGGGAACGCCTGCTGGGCATACTGCGTCCCTTCGTCTATCGGCGCTATATCGATTTCGGCGCCATTGACGCCATCCGCGACATGAAACGCCGTATCCAGGCGGAGATGCACAAACGGGGCATGGACGCCAATATCAAGCTGGGCCAGGGAGGCATCCGGGAAATCGAATTCATCGGCCAGGCCTTCCAGCTGGTACATGGCGGGCGGGATCCGGACCTGCAGATCCGGCCCATCATGGCGGTGCTCTCCCTGTTGCGGGACAAAGGGCTCATGGACGGCCAGGCCATAGACGAGCTGTCCCGGGCCTACCGTTTCCTGCGCATGACAGAAAACCGCCTCCAGGCCTGGAAAGACGAACAGACCCACCTGCTACCGGCGGATGATGAAGGCAGGCAGCGGCTGGCCCTGAGCATGAACTTCGAGGATTGGGACAGCTTCAGCGCGGCCCTGGCCCAGCACCGCGCGCAGGTGGAGCATCATTTCAGACAGGTCTTTTCCGACACCGGCGACCAGCGCCATCCCCTGGAAAAAGCCTGGCTGGTGGAAGACCGGGAGCAGGCTGCCGCCCTGCTCAAAGGCATGGGTTACGAACAGCCCGTTGAAGTGCTGCGCCAGCTCCAGTCTTTCCAGGACAGCCGGGCATGCCGGGCCCTGTCCGAAGCGGCGCGCCGGAAGCTGGACCGGCTCATGCCCATGCTCCTGGAGCATGCCAGCCGGGTGAATGGGCCTGATCAGACCCTGGCGCGTCTGCTGGAGCTGCTGCAGGCCATGGTGCGACGCACGGCCTACCTGGATCTGCTGCTGGAGAATCCCCAGGTGCTGGAACAGCTGGTGCGCCTGGGCAGCGAAAGCCGGTGGGTGGTGAGCCAGCTGTTGCGCTATCCGGTGCTGTTGGATGAACTGCTGGACCCCCGGCGCCTGTATGCGCCCCTGCGGCGGGACGAACTGAAGCAGGAACTCAAGACCCTGCTGGCGCGCATCCATCCTGACGACCTGGAACAGCAGATGGAGCGCCTGCGCCAGTTTGCTGCCGGGAACCGCCTGCGCACGGCGGCGGCGGACATCACCGGCGCCATCGAGCTCATGGTGGTCAGTGACTATCTAACGGAAATCGCCGAAGTGGTGCTGGAACAGGTGCTGGAGCTGGCCTGGAACTACCTGGTACAGCGCCACGGCCGGCCTGGCGAGGTGTCCGGGCAGGGATTTGCCGTGCTCGGTTATGGCAAGCTGGGGGGCGTGGAGCTGGGGTATGGCTCGGACCTGGACCTGGTGTTCCTGCATGCCGACTATTCCATAGACGCCGTCACCAAAGGCGAAAAACCCGTGCCCAATGATGTCTTCTATGCCCGCCTGGGCCAGCGCATGGTGCATCTGCTCAATACCCGCACGCCCTCCGGGGTGCTCTATGAGGTGGATATGCGCCTGCGCCCCAATGGCGAATCGGGATTGCTGGTGAGTTCCCTGGCGGGATTCGAAAAATACCAGCTGAACACCGCCTGGACCTGGGAACACCAGGCCCTGGTGCGTGCCCGACCGGTGGCGGGTGACCAGGCGCTGGGAAAGGCGATCCGCCAGGTGCGCAGGCAGGTGCTCTGCCAGCCCCGGGACCCCGGCGAGCTCCGGCAGGAGGTCGTCGCCATGCGTGAAAAGATGCGTGCCCGCCTGGACCGGAGCCGGGAAGGCCTGTTCGACATCAAGCAGGGCCGGGGAGGTATCACTGATATCGAGTTTATGGTTCAATATGCTGTTCTGAGATGGGCCCGGGAGCATCCGGCCCTGGCGGCCTGGACCGACAATATCCGGCTGCTGGAAACTCTGGTGGCTGCGGGGCTGATGGATTCTTCCCTGGGGGAATCCCTGGTCCTGGCCTATCAGCGTTTTCGCGATACCTATCATCACCTGGCCCTGCAGGAACAGCCGGGGCTGGTGGAAGGCAGGGTTCTGGACCAGGAGCGCCACCAGGTGGAACAGGCCTGGGAGCATTTTTTCGGCGTCCAAACTGACGCCAGGCCGGGCAAACGATAACGGGAGACTGAAGCAATGCAGACAATGGCGGATCGTGATGGTCTGATCTGGATGGACGGTGAGATGATTCCCTGGCGCGACGCCAGGGTGCATGTGCTCACCCACACCCTGCACTATGGCATGGGCGTGTTCGAGGGCGTGCGCGCCTATCACACGGACAAGGGGCCGGCCATCTTCCGTCTGCGCGATCACACGAACCGTCTGTTTCAGTCCGCTCATATCCTGGGCATGAAGATTCCTTTTGACAAGGATGCCATCGACCAGGCCCAGATTGCCGCCGTGCGGGACAACAATCTGGATTCCGCCTACCTGCGACCCATGTGTTTCTACGGCTCCGAGGGCATGGGCCTGCGCGCCGACAATTTGCGCGTGCATGCCATGGTGGCCGCCTGGGAATGGGGCGCCTACCTGGGGGAGGAGGCCATGGAGAAGGGTATCCGCATCCGCGTCTCCAGCTTCACCCGCCATCACGTGAACATCACCATGTGCCGCGCCAAGGCCAACGGCAACTACATCAATTCCATGCTGGCCCTGCAGGAGGCCCTGGACAATGGCTACGACGAGGCCCTGCTGCTGGACAGCCAGGGATTCGTCATGGAAGGCTCCGGGGAGAACATCTTCATCGTGCGTGACGGCGTGCTCTACACCCCGGATCTGACCTCTGCCCTGGACGGCATCACCCGCCGCACCATCATTCAGCTGGCCGAGGAGGCGGACATCAGGGTGGTGGAAAAGCGTATCACCCGGGACGAAGTCTATATTGCCGACGAGGCTTTCTTCACCGGCACCGCCGCGGAAGTCACCCCCATCCGGGAAGTGGACAACCGCAGCATAGGCAGCGGCAGCCGCGGCCCGGTCACCGAGCACCTGCAGAAGAAATACTTTGATGTGGTGCATGGTCGCTCGCCGGTGCATCATGGCTGGCTGACCTATGTGAACGGAGAATGAACATGGCAGAAGCTGCGAAAAAACAGCAAAAGATAATCAAGGTGAGCCGGGAGCAACTGCCCCTGAGCTGTCCCCTGCCGGAAGACAGCCTGTGGAATATGCACCCCCGGGTTTTCCTGCCCATAGAGAAAACCGGCGAAGCCGTGTGTCCCTATTGCAGCACCCACTACATACTTCAGGATTAACTCTCATGAGTCCATTTGCCACACTCTTGATCATGGAAAATTCCCTCTCCCCCTTGGGGGGAGAGGGTTAGGGAGAGGGGGGTATTTTCACAATAAATGGATTGAAGGCCATCCTGGTCGTCGGCCCTTCCTGGGTGGGCGACATGGTCATGGCCCAGAGCCTGTTCAAGGTTCTCAAGGACAAACATCCTGAAACCGCCATCGACGTGCTGGCTCCGGGCTGGAGCCTGCCCCTGCTGGCGCGCATGCCCGAAGTGCGTGACGGCCTGGAAATGCCCCTGGGGCATGGTCGCCTGGAACTGAAGCAGCGCTGGCGGCTGGGCCGTTCTCTCCGGGGCCGGTACGATCAGGCCATACTGTTGCCCAACTCCTGGAAATCCGCCATCGTCCCCTGGGCTGCGGCCATTCCCCGCCGTACCGGCTGGAAAGGTGAGATGCGCTACGGTCTGCTCAACGACCTCCGCCATCTGGACAAGTCCCTGCTCAGCATGACCGTGCAGCGTTTCGTGGCCCTGGCGGAAGACGGGCCGGTCACGGCCGTGCCGCAGATTCCGCCCCCTGCCCTGGCGGTGCGTGATGAGGATGTCCAGGCCGCCCTGGAAGCCCTGGGGCTGGCAAGGCCCATGCGGGGAAGACTCCTGGCTCTGTGTCCTGGCGCCGAATATGGTGAGGCCAAACGCTGGCCCGAAGCCGCCTATGGCAGACTTGCCCGGGAACATCTGGCCCAGGGAGGCCAGGTATGGCTGTTTGGCTCGGATAAAGATCGCGGGGTGTGCGACAATATCGCCCGCATAGCGGGGGAAGCCTGCGTCAATCTGGCCGGGCGCACCTCATTGGCTCAGGCCGTGGACCTGCTTTCCCTGGCGGATGCCGTGGTGAGCAATGATTCGGGCCTGATGCATGTAGCCGCCGCCCTGGAACGGCCCCTGGTGGCCATCTATGGTTCCTCGGACCCGGGTTTCACCCCCCCCCTGAACCGGCGGCATGAAATCGTCAGCCTGGGCCTGGACTGCAGTCCCTGCTTCAAGCGGGAATGTCCCCTGGAGCATCTGCGCTGTCTCAAAGACATCGGGGTGGAAACCGTGCAGGCCGCCTTGCAGCGTGTCAGCGAATGAACTGAAGGAAACTCGTGAACGACAAATCCGACAATGTAGTCTGGCATCATGCCACTGTTACCCGCGAACGGCGCCAGCAGCTCAATGGCCATCGCAGCTTCGTACTCTGGTTCACCGGCCTGTCCGGCTCCGGAAAATCCACCCTGGCCCATGCCGTGGAGGAGCGCCTGCACCAGATGGGCTGCCGCACCTTCGTCTTCGATGGCGACAATGTGCGCCATGGCCTGTGCAGTGACCTGGGCTTCGGTGAGGAGGACAGGCGCGAGAACATCCGCCGTATTGGCGAGATGACCAAGCTGTTCGTGGAAGCCGGGGTCATTGCCATGACCGCCTTCATTTCCCCCTTCCGCGCCGAGCGCCAGATGGTGCGCTCCCTGTTCGAGCCGGGGGAATTCATCGAGATCTACTGCGACTGCAGCCTGGAAACCTGTGAGCAGCGGGACGTGAAGGGCCTGTATGCCAAAGCCAGGGCCGGCCTGATCCCGAACTATACGGGTATCTCCTCGCCTTACGAGGAACCGCTGTCACCGGAGATCCGCATACGCACCGACAAGGAGACGCTGGAAGACAGCGTGGATACCGTGTTGAACTATCTTCGGGAAAGGCAGCTTGTCGGATGAACCGATGCGGGTGCTGGTAGTCAAGACCTCCTCCCTGGGGGACCTGATCCATACCTTTCCGGCCCTCACGGATGCGTGGCGGGCCCTGCCCGGAATCGAGTTCCACTGGCTGGTGGAAGAAGCCTTTACCGAGGTGCCGGCCTGGCATCCCGCCGTGAACCGCGTGTTGCCCATCGCATTGCGCCGCTGGCGCAGGAACTGGCGCAAGGCCTGGGGCAGCGGCCAGTTGGGCGCCTTCCGCCAGGCGCTGCAGCGTGATGCCTATGATCTGATCATCGACGCCCAGGGCCTGCTGAAAAGCGCCATCCCGGCCCGCTGGGCCCAGGGGGCCGTGGCGGGTTACGACCGCCGTTCCATCCGAGAGCCCCTGGCCAGCCTGTTCTATGCCCGCCGCTACGCTGTGTCCCGCCAGCTGCATGCGGTGGAAAGAGTGCGCCAGCTGTTTTCTGCTGCCCTGGGATATCCCCTGCCGGACAGGGCGCCGGATTTTGGCCTGGCGGATGCCGCCGTGAACAGACACCAGCAGCTGGTGTTCCTGCATGGCACCACCTGGCCCAGCAAGCACTGGCCCCTGCCCTGGTGGGTTGGATTGACGCGCATGGCCGGAGAACAGGGTTACCAGGTCGGCTTCCCCTGGCATGAGCCCGAAGAAAGGCTGCAGGCGGAGCAGATCATCACCCAGGCGGAGCATGGAGAGCTGCTGCCGCGCATGGGGTTGACCGACATGAAATCCTGCCTGCAGCAGGCAGCCGGGGTAGTGGGGGTGGATACGGGTCTTGCCCACCTGGCGGCAGCCCTGGATACTCCCGCAGTGACCCTGTATGGCGCAACGGCGCCGGGGCTCACCGGGGCGGTGGGCAGGCGGCAGCGTAATCTGTCGGTGGATTATGATTGCGCGCCCTGCCTGAAGCGAAACTGCAGCTATCCTGGCCGGGCGGTGGTGATTCCCGCCTGCTATGAAACCCTTCCCCCGGAACAGGTCTGGACTGCCTTGCGGCAGCAGATGACGGACTCATGAAACTGGCCTTCGTACTGTTCAAGTATTTTCCCTATGGTGGCCTGCAGCGGGACATGCTGCAGATTGCCCGGGAATGCCGGGAGCGCGGTCACGAGATCCACATTTTCACCCTCGGCTGGGAAGGCGAGCGTCCCGCAGACATGCACATCCATGTCCTGCCCATCATGCGCTGGTCCAACCACCGGCGCTACCAGGCCTTCTGCGAGAGCCTGCAGGCTCTCTACCCAGAATATGGCATAGACCGGGTGGTAGGTTTCAACAAGATGCCCGGGCTGGATTTCTACTATGCGGCGGATCCCTGTCTCAAGGACAAGTTGATCCGGGAACGCAATCTCCTGGTACGCAACCTGCCGCGCTACCGGCATTTTCTGCATTATGAGGAGGCCGTGTTCGGTAATGACAGCAGTACCAGGATACTGCTCATCTCACCCAGGCAGCACCAACTCTACCGCAAGCACTATGCCACCGACGAAAGTCGCCTGACCATGCTGCCGCCCGGCATAGACAGAAGCCGTATGGCGGGAAAGGATGCACCGCAGCTGCGCAGGGACCTGCGCCAGGAATTCGGCGTGGCGGACGACGAGAAGCTCATCCTGTGCATTGGCTCCGGTTTCAAGACCAAGGGGCTGGACCGTTCCCTGAAAGCCCTGGCGGCCCTGCCAGCCCGGTTGCGGGACAAGACCCGCCTCATTGCCATCGGCAGCGACAACGGCGATCCCTTCGTGCGCCTGGCCTCCCGGCTGGGGGTGGGGGAGCGCTTCCTGGTACTGCACGGACGGGACGACATTCCCCGCTTCCTGCAGGGTGGGGATCTGCTGCTGCATCCGGCCTATTACGAGAACTCGGGTATGGTGATTCTCGAGGCCATCATTGCCGGCCTGCCGCCCTTGGTGACCAGCGTTTGCGGCTATGCCTACTACGTGGAAGAGGCGCAGGCGGGCAGGGTGGTGCGCGAGCCCTTCCGGCAGCAGACCCTGGATGCCATGCTGGCGGAGATGTTGGAGTCACCCAAGGCCCGGGAGTGGCGGGAGAACGGCATCCGCTATGGCCAGACCCATGACCTGTACAGCATGACCACCCATGCTGCCGACCTGATCCTGGCGCCATGATCTGGCTGTCGGAAAGTTTCGCCCGCCGCCTGGACAGGCCTTGGCACTCTTTCGAGGACGCCAGGGCGGTGGAAGGCAAAGTATTCCGCAACCCCGCTGGCGCCAACCGGCGCACCCTCAGGTTCGAGCTGCAGGGGCGGGGCTATTTTCTCAAGCTGCACTGGGGCGTGGGCTGGAGAGAAATCTTCAAGAACCTGCTCAGCCTGCGCCTGCCGGTGGTGGGGGCTGCCAATGAATGGAAAGCCATCCGCCGCCTGGAGGCGCTGGGCGTGGAAACCATGCGCCTGGAGGCCCTGGGGCGGGAGGGCTGGAACCCGGCGCGGCAGAAGTCCTTCGTGGTGACCCGGGAGCTGGAAAACACCATCAGCCTGGAAGACTATTGCGCATCCTGGAAGCACAGTCCTGCGGACCCACGCCGCAAGCGCCTGCTCCTGGAGCGCGTGGCCTACATGACCCGGCAACTGCATGAACATGGCCTGACTCACCGGGACCTGTACATCTGCCATTTCCTTCTGCAGCAGCCCTGGGACGGCAGGGAAGAAAGCCTGCACCTCTATCTCATTGATCTGCACCGGGTGCAGCAGCACCGCAAGCTGCCACAGCGCTGGCGGGTGAAAGATGTGGGCAGCCTGTACTTCTCGGCCATGGATATCGGCCTGGGCCGGAAAGACCTACTGCGTTTCCTGCGCGTGTATCATAATCGTCCCCTGCGCCAGGTTCTGAAAGAGCAGGGAGATTTTCTGCGCGCCGTTGAGGGGCGCGCCCGGGCCTTGCTAGAAAAAGGGATTCCTGAAGATGACTGAGTTTTTTGCCGATGGCTGGGAGCGGATTCTTGCCCACAACGGCCTGAGTCGCTTTGCCGATTTCTGGGAGGCCGACTTCGAATGGTTCGAGCCCCCCAACTACCGCCGGGGGGGCTGGAGCGGCGCGTCGCGGGTGGTGCTGGCCGATCCCGACGGCGGTGAACAGGTGATCTTTCTCAAGCGCCAGGAGAACCATACCCGCAAGACCTGGCGTAATCCATTTTCTGGCGAGCCCACCTTCCGCAGTGAAGCCCGCAACCTGCGGTTTCTCAACAGCCGTGACATTGCCGCGCCCCAACTGGTGTATTACGCCGAGCGCAAGTCGGACAAGGGCTGGCAGGTGGTGCTGGCCACTCGGGAACTCACAGGATATCAGCCCCTGGACGAGCTGTTGGAAAACTGGCGGCGGGAAGGCTGGAAAGAGCATCGCGCCGTCAGACAGCGGCTCATTCCGGAAGTGGCTGACCTCATGCGCCGCCTGCACGCTTATCGCCAGGCCCACAACGCCTTGCATGCCAAACATATATTCGTTCATGCGGAAGAATGCCGCGCCTGTCTCATCGATCTGGAGAAGATGCGCCCGCGTCTCACCCGCCGCCAGGCCATGTTGCGGGATCTGGACAGCAGCAACCGGCACACCTTTCATCTCAGCCGCAGCGACCGCCTGCGTTTCCTCTTGCACTATCTGCAAAAAGACCGTTTCGACAAGCAGGCCCGGCAGCTGTGGCGCAGGCTGGCGGAGATGGAACAACGCAAGCAGAGGAAGCGCAAGCAATGAGGCTGCTGCTGATCCTGCTCCTGATCCCGGGCCTGGCGTGGGCAGACAAGGCCCTGGAGATTGCCCGGGATATCTACTTCGTGAACCATTTCTTTGCCGTGGACAATATCAGCTATGGCGATAAACAGCATCCCCTGCAACTGCTCAACCAGCCCGCTGGCGGCAAGACGCGTTTGGTAAGACTGGAACGCCACTTGAATAACAGATACGACAAGGGCGATATCCGCGCGCGGGACCTGGTGATTTTCCGTTCGGGCAGCCTGCGCGGCACCGGCATCCTGGTGGACATCTACAAGGATCCCAAACGTCCTTTGAGCTTTGCCGTCTGGCTGCCGGCCTTGCGCAAGATCCGCCGCCATGCCGAACCCGACCAGGCGGATACCTGGGGCGGCAGCGTTTTCACTTACGGGGACATCTACCTGCGCAGGCCCTCGGACGAGCGCCATGAGCTGCTCGGCGAAGTGGAGTTTACGGACTGCCTGGGCAGTATCGAGAATACTGTCCTGTCCACTCCGGCGCCCTGGTGTGGAGTCAGGGGCAGACGCCTGCTCAAACTGCGCAGCTACCCACGCAGGGCGGGCTGGTGGTACGACTGGCGGGATCAGTACCTGGATCCCGTGAGCCACGCGGACTACCGTTCCGAGTATTTCAAGGATGGCCGCAAGATCAAAATCATCGACAAGGCCTGGAAAAGCATGGAGCTGAGCGATCCCCGGGGGCAGTACTGGTTGTACTGGTATGGCGAAGACCTGCGCAGCGGAGCCCGGGGCCTGGCCTGGATCTCCGGAAACCAGGTCAGCTGGAACCGTGATGTCAGAGACAGCCTCTGGACCTTGGCCACCTTGCGCAGACTGCGCCGTTGACGCCCTTTGGGGGGTAGTCCGCCTACCCATTGTTTGCCAGAACATTCCTCATTTCATAAACCGTCCTTCCTGTCAATAATGTATCCATGAACCACATCACATTATTTGGTAGAAGCACGATGAATCGAAAAAAAGTGTTTTCCCTTGTTCTGGTGTCCCTGGCAGGAATGGGACTGATCGCTAATGCCGGGGCCGGCGCCATTCCCAAGCGCACCCATGAAAGTACAGTGGTTGGTGCCAAGGCGGGTGTCATTCCTCCCAGCGCCAGTCCGCGGGATCTGGAAAATATCCTCAGGACATCCTATACCGGCACCTATGTCATTTACGGCGCCCTGCCCAGAGATTACAAGATGGCACTGTATTCCTCCATAAAGAATGGTGGAAACATCGAGGATTTCCGCAAGCAGGTCATCAAAATGCGTCTGCGCCGTCATTGACGGCCTGTGTGTGACATAAGGATATGCCGCCTATTTCGATGGCTGTGAGCCATTGAGAATGAGGGAAGCGGGAAACCGCGTTTTCCGCTTTCGTGATTGAAACAATCCATGGAGGGCTTTTTCAACATTCTGTTACGGTCAACGCCGTTGTTGAATAAACCATGAATCCATATTTTCTCGTTGAGGGGGTAGCAACATGAACAACAGGGAACGGAAGTACGTCCGGGCTCGCTCAGGGCTGTTTTCCCGGCATCCAGGCGGATATCTCCTGGCATTTTTTCTGACACTGTG
>JALVNE010000095.1 GCA_027026755.1 Sedimenticola sp.
TTAGTACCTTATCAGTGATATTTTAGCCCGCAGAGCCAGAATTCAGGCGGAAGCGGGCGAAGCATGAGCGAGTTCAGGAATAATGAAGGTTTCTCGGAGCTTCAAAGCCAAGACGGCGACTTGTCGTCCGAGCTCCGTCAGGTAATAACGATAGCTATGACTGACGCGTTTGATCAGACCATGCATTCTCAGGCGTTTCAGCAACCGAGTCATTTGGCTCGATGTTTTGTTTCCGAGCGCCGTCCGTAGCGTTTTGTTGGAAACGCCATGGATGATGAATTCACCGCTCAGCAAGAGCCGAAAAAGAGAAGCGTCCTCCTCGTCAAGGAGATTGAAGCCCTTGTAGCGATGATGCTCATCCCGAGTCGTTTCCGTCAAACGTTGCAGTTTATCGATGCCCTGCTCCGGCGTCTCAAAGGCGGAGATATACTTCAGGTAGCGCCTGTTCACAGCCTGAAGCGTCTCGGCCAGAGGGGGCAAGCTATAAACCGTCTTTTTCATGGGCGCGAATTCGGTGGTGGTCGAGCCGTCCCGATGATGCACCTGACGATATTGCTTGAAGAAGCTCACGTCATTGACTGTGGTCTCAATCCGCAACACCTGATTGAATTTGTCGTACATCTTGATGGTGACTGGCCCCATCTGATGCTTGAGACGGCGGCCAAGCCACCGTTTATTGAAACGGTTCCCCATTTCCCCTTGATAGTTGCCATGGAGTTTGCGGCCCAGAAAAGTCGCAATGTCAGCGGGTTTCACCGCCTGGATAAGCACTTCCAGCAGATATGGAAACATGGCTTCCAAGGGCTCAGGAGAATGAAAAACAATGTCTGTGGCATATTCGGCTTGCATGATGCTCCAATGATAGAGCATGTTCAGTCGCTCCGGCACAGGGCAAAATTGCCTTGCATACGCATCCAGCTTCTTATGCAGCGCCTCGATGTCCAGTTGCGCCAATTCATTCGCTTGCTCATAATCGACAATATGCACAAACGCATTATCCACTAACTCAAAGTCTATGCCCGCTTTCTGTAATCTGTGCGCCAAAGCATTGTGCCCATTGAAATAAAACTGCAGCCGAAACGGACTCCATGTGGGCACCCGCAAATAGCAAAGGCCCAACGCCTCATCGATGAAGTAGAAGTAGTAGTGCAAGCACTTCTTCGTCACCGGTTTCACGTAGGCCTTCTCCATCTTTTTGTCATACCAGGGCCGGTAAGCCTGACAACGCTCCATCGCCGAGAAAATATGCACCAGCCCAGGTTGATCGCCTCGCTCGGCCACGATCTCCTGAATCCGATCTTCTTTCCGAAACGCATTCTTCTTGACAATGAACTCGATTTCCAAACCGTGCGCCTCCGCTACCGCCTGCGCATGTGTACGGATAGCGTTACGCAATGGCTCTGCAAAACCTTTGCCGTAATCGAATATCCGTATGCCGTGCTGATACAAATACTTCGTCATCCCCTTGGCGTAACAGATATCCTGCAAATGCCCGCTGATCACCACGCGGTCATAACACTGCAGGACGCCTTCTATCGATTCTGCGTATCGGTCTGTTAGCAAGGGCGCACTCATTTCTTCGCTCACTCCTTGAGTAGATTGTCGTTGGTTTGCAACGCAAGAATTCTACATCATTTCGCAATTCTTTGCTCGACAATCCCTTCTTGGTTCCGGCTTGTCCGGGTTAGGTATGTGTATGGAATAATCAAACCAAGGAATAATTTGACCTTGGAACTGATGCCCCTTATATGCCCAATCAGGTTTAAGCTGGGCATCTACCCAATTCAAATCTTCCCACTGTACAGTGACATA
>JALVNE010000096.1 GCA_027026755.1 Sedimenticola sp.
CACAGTGTCAGAAAAAATGCCAGGAGATATCCGCCTGGATGCCGGGAAAACAGCCCTGAGCGAGCCCGGACGTACTTCCGTTCCCTGTTGTTCATGTTGCTACCCCCTCAACGAGAAAATATGGATTTATGATTCATTGACCCCGCAACCAGAATCTCACCCCCCGGTGCTTCAGAGCGTGCATCAAGGCACAGCTTGAGGACTACAGTGCATGCTGCCGCCTCGCCGCCGGCATAGACAGGGCGGCTGAATATTGGATGCCGGGTTGACAACTGCGCAAGGACGTTAGCATGACCCTCGATTTTCGATCAAATCAGGGCTCTGAGGTCGTGACCTTTATCACGATAATAGCGGATCCCCCGGCCACGGAGAGATACAGGACACCCTAATATAGTCATCATGTCTGAACGTGCAAACCAGCTCAAACACGAAGTCTGATGTTTTCGTCAGAAACTGTTCCAGAAAAAAGCCCTCTGGCACGGTTACTTGCAAGCTAATATGTCGCCAGCTTATCCAGCATGTCTCCACCTCGTCCGAAACCAAGGATTTTGTTCACAAAAAACCCACCCATTCATCCTGATCTGATACCCTCCCGGAAATCCCCTGATCCGATTTTTTACCGTGAGCAACAGTTCCTCCATCCGTCTCATCCTGGCCCTGCTGACCGGCATTGCCCTGCTGTTCGCCCTGCTGCTGGGCATTCTGCTCACGGACACTCTGGTGAACATCTGGCACAACCTGCGCGAAGCACCTCTGTGGCTGCAGCTGGGGATACTGGGTTTGTTGCTATTGTTCTCCCTGTTCTCGGGCTGGCTGGTTTTTCGAGTGCTTCGTCCACGCCGGAACCTGCCGGATGCCGGGGATCAGGCGCCGCCGGACCAGGAGAGTCTGGAGAAACAGCTGGCACAGGCGCGGGAACAGGGCCTGGATACGGCCATGGCGGAACAGGAGCTGGAAAAGCTGGAACGACGCCGCCAGGCCGGGCAGATTCATGTAGCCCTGTTCGGTGACATCAGCAGCGGCAAGTCCAGCCTCATCAAGGCCCTGCTGCCGGATGCCGAAATCAGCACTGCGGTCACTGGCGGCACCACCCGGGACATCGAAACCTATACCTGGACCAGCCCCGCTGGCGACGAGCTGGTGCTCACGGACATGCCGGGGCTGAACGAGGCCGGGGGTGATCTGGACGACCTGGCCCGCCAGGAGGCCCTGCGCGCCCATATCGTGCTCTATGTGGTGGACGGCGATCTCACCCGCAGCCAGGCCGCTGAACTGGCCGTTCTGCTCAAGCTGGAAAAGCCCACCCTGGTGGTGCTCAACAAGAGCGACCGCTACAGCGATACCGATCTGGAGCAGCTGCGCCAGCGTCTGCAACAGCGGGTGGACGAGCTGGGCCGGGCGGAAGTGGTGGCGGTGAGCACCGGCACGACCGTCACGGCCACCCGCCTGCTTCCCGATGGCCGCGAGGAAACCATAGAAAGACGTCTGCCCGCCAAGGTGGATGCCCTGCAGCAGGCCCTGCAGCGCATCATCGACAGCCACGCCGACACCCTGGACAGCCTGCGCGACAGCGCTGTGTTCGTGCTGGTGCAGCAGCACATGGACGAGCAGTTGCGCGCCCACCGCCGGGAAGAGGCGCAGAAAATCGTCACAAGCTATGCCCGGAAGGCTGTGGTAGGAGCCATTGCCGCCATGACCCCGGGCACGGATCTGCTCATCCAGGGGGTTCTCGGCACCCAGATGATAAGGGACCTGTCGAAACTGTATGATATACCCGTGCGCAAGGTGGACACGGAAC
>JALVNE010000097.1 GCA_027026755.1 Sedimenticola sp.
CCGGCGCTGGCGGCGTTGCTGTTTCTTCAACCGAAATAGGACGCACCCGATTCATTTTCGCCCGGGAATGGTGCATATCGGACTTCTATTCTACTTCACTTCACCCCTGGTTCCAAACAAACAAAAAGACTCGGTTCTATCTTGTGTTGGTGACATTTACAGTTGTGTTGGTGGACATAAGTTAGTGCAAAGCAGGCCTAAGCCTCCCCTTTCCCCACGGTTTCCTACTCCAACGCCCGCAGGCAATAGGAGTAGAAACCGTGGAGGATCAGACTTCCAAGGCGTCCAGATAAGAGATATTTTCATGTGGGAAACCAGCAACGGCCAGGGGGCTGAGGCCGGGATGACGGTATTTTCGTTTGCGTTCATACCTCTCTTGGGCGGGCGTGAAGTTGCGATAGACCGCCCAGAGCAACACGGCCCGCTCCAGACGTTGCTCTGAGCCATGATTGCGACCATGGCTGAGACGTAAGCGGAAATCGCGCCAGCGCCATTCGGGCGTCACCCGCTGCAGGCCCTGGTAGTAATCGAGGGTGTGGATCAGGATATTGTCAAGATGCAAGTTCAAGAAGTGTGCGATGTCTGCGCCAAAGGGATGGCGGCGCAATGCTTCCAGGGCCAGCTCCGCCTGGGCATAGCCGGTGGCGTCCATGACCTGGCGAACCAGGCTGCCCAATTCTCGGCGGATCTCTTTACGTTTGAGCCTGGCCGCCTTTTTATCAAGACCAGCGCTGGCTTGCCTGGCCGCCTCAGCCAGAGGCTTTCTGAGATTGCGCCACAGATGCCAGACGCACCGTTGGTGATGCACCCAGTACAGGGTGCGCTTCATATAGGAAACCAATCCCTGCGCCCCATCACTGGTGACGCCTCGCAACTGTTCCAGATTCAGACCTGCTTGTTCCGCTCGGGCAAAGAGTTGACGGAAGAATTGAGCGCTCTCTTCCCCCTTGGCAATAACGGGAGGGAAGACAATGCCGGTTACGCTATCCGTAAGCATCAGAACCACCCGCTTGCCGCCCCCTCGTAATTTGGCCCACAAGCCATCAACCCCCGCATTTTGGGTGTCAGCGATCCCTTCCAACTGCCCCTCCACGCTCTCCTGCGCTTTAATGCCTGCCTTGTCCACCCAGCGGTGCACCGTGCTGGCTGACAAATGACAGCGCTCCGATGCTGGCGGAGGAGTCGCCAGGGGCCGCCAGAGTAGATAGCGTTCTTGCTTTCCCAGCCAGGAGCGCAGAAACTCAGCCGTGCGTCGGAATGATGTTCCCCCATGCTGCCAATGGTCGATAGCGCTGCGATGCACCTCCCGCGCATACCAACTCCCCCGTTTCAACAGCGGCGACCTTTCTGAATACGTCACCCCGCACGCTTTGCACTTGTGCCGTTGCACCTTCACCTCCCTTCTCCCATTCAAAAACCAGGGGGTTCTCGTATACGTCCCCCAACGATTCGTCTCCATGCTCCCGCATTGGGGACATTTTCGCCAATCCCACAGGGTGCGATTAGCAAGCTCTTGGAGCGATTGGATAAATTTCTTGCCTCGTTCTATAATGTTCATGAGCTCTTCGGCCTTTTTGTGTGGTTTTGTCGTCTATACAATGGCCGTTGAGCTCTTTTTTGTCAAATTTGCCCTCTGCCATCATTCACCAACACACTTTAGAACCGAAACAACAAAAACCCCGTCTGAAACGGGGAAAATAGGTGCCGATGGAGGGATTCGAACCCCCACGGGCCAATGCCCACTGCGCCCTGAACGCAGCGCGTCTGCCAGTTCCGCCACATCGGCTTGTATTTGA
>JALVNE010000098.1 GCA_027026755.1 Sedimenticola sp.
TCAGGCTGCTGCCGGCATCAAAGACCAGTTTGCTGCCGGCTTTTATATGGATTTCATTACCGGCTTCAACATACAGGTCCTGGCCGATACGGGTATGGATGCTGTCGCCGGCCTGACGGTGCAGTGCCTGGCCGGTTTCGCTGATACGCTGACCGTCCACCTGGATATTGAGGTTGTTGTTTATCTGTTCAAAACGGTCTTTTTCCACCACCAGATGACGGTCGTGTCCAATGTGTTCACGCCGGTCGTGTCTGACCCGGTTGTCGATGTCTTTCTGGGCAAAGACGGCCAGTTGTTCCTGCCCTTTTTTGTCTTCCATGCGGATTTCATTGTAGCCTTTACCGCCTTTGGAGCTGTTGGTTTTGGTGGTGCTGCGGGTTTTGTGTTCGGGCAGTTTATAGGGCGGGCGGTTGCGGCCGTTGTACAGGGAGCCGACCACTATGGGCTGGTCGGGGTCGCCGTTGATAAAGCTGACCAGTACTTCATGGCCGATACGGGGAATGTGGATTTTGCCCCACTGGTTGCCGGCCCAGCTCTGGCTGACCGGCAGCCAGCAGGAGCTGTGTTCGTTATTCTGACCTTCTCTGTCCCAGGGAAACTGGACTTTGATGCGCCCGTATTTATCGGTGTAAATTTCTTCACCTTCGGGGCCGGTGACAAACACGCCGTCCTGATAGTCCAGCTGGGGTTTGGGGGTCAGGGGCAGTGGTTTGTAGGTGACGGAATCGGGGATTAGATGGGCGTGGTTGCGGTAGTGGAAGCCGCTGCTGTTGCCACTGCCGCTGTACTGTTCAAGGGCGCCGTCCTGTTTGATGCTGAAGCTCATATTGTGGATTAGGTAGCGCTGGTTAAAGTCGGCCCGCAGATGGTTGACCAGGCTGAAGCGCCAGCCCGGTTCCATCTGGATAACATCACTGCGGGTGTCTGCAAAGTGACTCCAGGCTTTATAAGCCTGCAGGCTCTGGTCGATAAAGTGCTGGCCGCTATCGGCGTTGTCAAAGCTCAGGTGTTCATGAAAGCTGTAGTGCTCCAGGTTGGGGCTGGCATCCAGGGATTGGGACTGCTCCAGTCTCTGGCCCGGGCGGGTAATGTCAAAACCAATGTGGCTGGCCCGGTCAAAGCCGATACGCGAACCCAGGGAGAAGCTCTCACAGGTCATGTACTGAGGCTCCAGGCCGTTGCGCGGACGCAGTTCCACCCGGCTGCCCTGCTCGGTCTGTATTTTGGGCAGGGCTTCGTTGGTGTCGGCAAAGACCAGCAGGTGTTTGTCGCTCTGGTGTTCAAAGTGGTAGTGGATACCGTGGCGTTCCAGCAGGCGGCTGATAAAGCTCAGGTCGCTTTCGTTAAACTGGACGGTGTAGTTCAGGGGCTTATAGCGCGTTTTTAAACGAAAGCGGTATTCCTGGCCGGTCATGCCCGCCTCTTTGAGCAGGGTGGTGACAATGTCGGTTACGCTTTTATGCTGAAATATCCGGCAGTTGGTGCGGTAGTTCATAAACCACAGTTTGGGGACCAGGGTGATGGTGTACCGGTAAGACTGACCCAGTTCGCCGTCCATGGAGGCATCGCTGATAATGCCGTGAAAATAGCGGGACTCGTTTTTATAATAAAAGTTTATGACGGCCGCCTGACGGATAAGGGTTTTCAGTTTCAGGTTGGGTATGGGGCAGATAAAGCGGGCGGTCAGTTCATAAGGGGCGGACATGGCCTGCTGGCCGCTCAGTTCGAATATGCGGGTTTCTTCAGGGCAATTACTGATGTCCAGGGTCAGACGCTGGGTGTTGCCGGGGGTGGT
>JALVNE010000099.1 GCA_027026755.1 Sedimenticola sp.
ATGTCCCACGGCAGCATGCGTTTCGGCGATCCCGACGACTACGCCGGTTTTCTCGCCCTGAAGCGGGCCTATGACAAGCTGATGAGGCAGAAGGGGCTGGACAATCCCGACATGGTACAGGTATGGACCGAATCCAACGAGTACCTCATGTCCCACAACACCCGCCCGGCCACCGCCTCGGTGCCCTGCCAGGACTGCCACAGCAAGAAACAGAACGGTTCGTTCAGCGCGCTGTTGTCCAAAGAGGGGCTGTTTGGCGGCGGTTACGTCAAGGAGGTGACCACGCTGGTTGACCGGCGGCTGCTGGATGAAGGGATCGTGGAGTTGGAACTGGACTATATGAAGATGGATGAAAATGGGGTGGTTACCGAGAGCGTTGCCGACATTCTCTCGGTAACCCGGGTGGATCCCTTCATGACCATCCTCAAGGCCAGCAGTGCCCGTGTTGCACTGGGCCGGGTCAGCCGGGTGAGTACACAACAGGGGCTTGCCGCCATTGGAGCAACCGGCAAGAGCGCCGCCGCGCTGGCAGAGCGGTTCAACTCGGGCGAGATGTTGTTGTACCGGCCGGTTTACGGTGATGAAAAACTCCGTCAACTGGCGATCATGCCGGAACTCGATGGTACCAATGAACAGGTTTTCCCCTCCTACCGGTTGCGGGCAGCCATTGCTGACGACGATATCAGCGCAGCCGCACGTGGTGCCGGGCTGGGTGGGTTAGCCTCGCCAGTGTTTCTGCTGGAGGCGAAAGACACGCTGGAGTCTCCGGTCAACCGTTTTACCGGCGTGCTGGTCAAGCTGCCTTATGGAGGTGATGGGACGCATGCTGACAAGGTAAATGTACTCCACTCTGCAGACGGGGTGAAATGGTCGGCCCTCGACAACAGCAGTATCATTACGATCCAGCCGCGTACTGCCGAGGCAGATGGCATGGTGGTATTCCAGACCACCCATTTCAGCTACTACGCCGTTGCTGATGCGGATTCCTCAACCCTGTCGCAGCCCCAGGGGAGTTCATCCGGTGGGGGTGGAGGGGGCACCGTGTTGTGGCTGCCGCTGATCGGATTGCTGTGGCTTACCGTACACGGCATGCGCAGGAGATATGCCGGTGCATAAAGCATCCAGACTGCTGCCATGGATGGCCGGAGCCGGTCTGGCTGTCAGCCAGATCACCCTGTCATCCAACTGTACCCTGCCGCGTGACGGGCAGTGCTCCAGTTGCGGCAGCTGCGTGGTGGCTCTGGGAGTTCTCGTGAGCTGGGCCGTACTGAAAAAACGCAAGGGTGATGAGCAGCCGTTGCGAGGCACGGACCGTACAGAACCCATGCGCAGACAGTGACCTGGCGGTGTCTGCTGGGTTCAGTGGGTATGTTGCTCACGGTAGTTCACGGTGGGCCGGGTTGGGCCGGAATGATTGGCAACTTCGACAGCCGCGTGCAGGTGGACAATCGGTACTTCGATGGCCGGCTGACGCTGGAGCAACGGGGCGAAATCACACTGCATGACCGCTCGCAGCAAGTGCGCATGGGCGCCTCTTTCGCGTTGCGGCAGCGGGACGAACGGGGCGGCGAGGTCCGGATCAATCGGCTGTTCGCCGGGAAGCGGTTTCCGGCCGCGGGGGTCGAACTGACCCTTGGCCGCACCGAACGCAGCGACAGCCTGGGTTTTTACACGCTCGACGGGGTGATACTTGACTGGTCGGGAGAGCGGTTGGGGTTCCATTTTTACGCAGGGATCCCCGGCCGCATCGACGACTACCGCTCCATCGAAGGGGAGGCGCTGCACGGAATCGA
>JALVNE010000100.1 GCA_027026755.1 Sedimenticola sp.
AGCTGGATCCATCCTGACACCGACCTGCTGGAGCGCGCCAGGCGCTACGAGTTGAACCTGGAAATCGTGTAGCGGGCATCATGGATGACGCGGTAACAGTTTATTTCCCTTCCGTGCATGGCGATGCTGCCGGTGAACTCATCAGGCTGCTGTGTTTTGCCGACAATAACATTCGCGGCATCGTGCAGTCCGCCAGCGGCATAGACACCGAATCCGCGCGTAACATCCTGGGCGCTTCCCGCTATGGCGAAAACACCAGCCAGGGCGTCATGCTCAATGTCTCCAACCCCCTGTTCAGCGGCCGCAGTTACGGCTTGGCCTTGGCTCTGGCGGACAAAATCCTTCGCCATGGAAACCTGCATGACCAGGGCAGAATTATCGCCACCGGGCTCATCGAACCCGATGGCTGCGGCCGGATTGCCCCAGTGGACGCCTTTGATGCCAAACTGCGTCTGCTGCAAAAAGAAGGCAAGACGGGCGATGTGTTTGTCTTTCCGGCAGGCAACCTCAAACCGGATGACGCTGAACAGCGGCAGCAGCTACAGCAGCTTAAGAACAAAGGCATCGAGCTGATATCCCTGGAACATGTATCCGGCGGCGCAGGCAGACTGTGGCCAGCATTCGATGGCGAAGCCCAATCCGATACGAAAGAACATGCGACTGGCAAGGCCTGGAACAAGCACGCCATTCTTGCCGTAGCCATGTTCCTGGTGCTGGCAGCTGTGGCCGTGCTGATGGCCGGAAAAATCTTTGTCTGGGATTTACCTGCCCCGCCCACACAACAAACTATCGACCACGGCGCAGCATCCCCAGTTGTTTCTCCTGTTCCCAACCTACAGGTTTCTGACGCAACGGTTGGCAAGCTGATAAAACTCCAAGAAGGCAGTAAACAACAGGATTCGGATGTCGCCACGATAACCCAGAAAACCCCGCCTCTGCCTGTGGAAACCATGCCACAAAACACCCAGGCAACCGAGAATAAAACGTGGTTCATCCAGTCCGTGGATGTACCAACAGACGCCTATTGAACAATGCAAATGGCCAAGCCCCGCCATTTGTAATGGATAAAACAGGGGCAACAAAAAAGGGAGATAAACGATGGACCTACGCCAACAGTACCGCAATATGTCGCTGGATATACTCAACGCCACCTTGGAACGGGGCAAGCTGAGTGAAGAGGAAGAACGAATCTGTAGAGAGGTTATCGCAGAAAAGAAAAACACCCCAAACCCTGAACAGGCAGTAAATGAAAACAGTACAGAGAACCCAGATTATGGAGCTGCCATTGGCGCCTGCAAGTTTACCTCATTCATTGGCTGGATGATCACCTGGGGAAGCGTGCTTGTCGCGGGTTATCTGTTTTATAAAAGCAGCGGCATGTTTCGCTACGGTGATGGAGAAGCGATATTGTTGTTGATACTTGGTGTTCTGGGTACGGCAGGGTCGGTTGTTATCGGCGGCTTGCTGCTGGTTATCGCGGGGCAGGCAGGACGGGCGGTGATGGATAATGCGAATTATTCGAAGCTGATGCTGAACAGAATGACTTGACCGATATTTACCCAGCAAAATAAATGCATACTTACAGTAAACCGATATATGCCCCCCGGTGATAGGAGAAACTCATCCGTAGGTCGGACTTCAGTCCGACATTGCCCAATTTTGGCACTGTTGTCGGGCTGAAGCCCGACCTACGATATATGAGATATACCGAATATAAAAAACCTGCAAGCACATACGGGAAAGCCGCGCATAGGAAGTTTCGCAAAAAATATAAATGAAACTTTGGTACACAACAATAACAGGGAAAACAAAAATGCAATCCACATCCTTACTCGAACACCGAATTCTGTTCCTTTCCGGCATGGTGGAAACAGACATAGCCAACCACCTTGTTTCCAGCCTTTTGCTGCTGGACGCGGACGATCACGAAACGCCCATCGACTTCTACATCAACAGCCCTGGCGGAAGCCTGGTGGACAGCATGGCCATTATCGACACCATGCAATGCATACAGGCTCCCGTGCGCACCATTTGCGTGGGGCAGGCGGCATCAGCCGCGGCTTTCTTGCTTGCGGCTGGCGCCAAAGGCGACCGCGTGGCCACCCCGAACGCGGAAATGATGATCCACCAGGTCAATGCCAATATCGAGGGCAGCGCGGTGGATATGCAGGTTCAGGCCAGGCGGGTGATCAGGATGCAGGACAACATGATCGACATGCTGGCAAGCTGGACGGGACAGACAAAAGAACGGCTGGAAAAAGACATGGATCGTGATTTCTATCTGACCGCCACACAGGCTAAAGAATATGGCCTTATCGACCAGGTATTGGAGCCGTACCGTAAATGAAGAACGAGCCTCAACTGCACATCCACACCGGCCAGGAAAACGGAAGCTGGTACGCGCTCTTTGCCCTGCGGCTGGTCAACACCGTGCTGGACCGACAGGTATCCGATGAATGGGCGCAGCAAAACTTCACCCGCCAGATGGATCTGGTCAACGCCCTGCATCAGTGTGAAGGAAACCGCGCCATCGGCCTGCGGTATATCTTTCGGCCAGATGAAGACAATATTCTCGCCTCCCGGGTGGAAGCCGCGCTCTTGGGAAAGCTGCGGGAAAGCAATGAACAAGCCGTGTGCGAGGCAGCCTCGGCCTACTGCCGGGAACTGGTGGCCTTGCTGGGCGGCGCCATGCCCAACAGCATTTGGGAAATGGTATCCGACCCCGAAACCTTCGAAACAATACGCCAGCCTTTTGGCGACACACCCGATATCCACCTGGCCGAAATCCGCCGCCGGGAAGAAGACCTCAATCTCGACAAGGCTGGCACCCATCCCAGCCTGGGGCGCCGACAACCGGAACAGCCGCCCAGCTGGAAGTCCAAAGAAGTGGTCTATATGGTCAAGGGCTTCAAACCACGTTTTCGCGCCCTGGACGACCTGTTTCTTTTTCTGCGCCTGATGTCGCAGCCGCTGGTATGGCAAATCAGCCTGACGCCTACCTGTCTGACAGGGCAGGAAGAAAAAGCCCAACTGGAAGAAGTCGCCAAGTGCGAGCGTTATCTGACCGACGGTGGCAAAAACTATCAGCGGCAACGCGCAAGCCGGGTGCTGGGCGAACTGGTCGAACAGGCCGCCCGTCTGGAAGACGCGCCTTTTCTGCTTGATATCTGCATCGCCAGCCCCCGCGTTTTGCCCCGTTCATTGATCGAGCGCATCGGCGTTGAAATCACCGCCCCGGTGACAGGCGATGGCGGAGGCGCTGGCGGCTATGATGTCGTGTATCCCGCCGATGACAAGGAACGGGAAACCGCCCGCGACAACCTGTGGAACCTCAACTTTCATGATTGGGGGAAAAGCTACGCCCCGACTGGCCTGCAACGCTTGCGGCGCATGGTGGACGCCACCGAAGCGGCTACCGCGTTCCGATTGCCTTACGCGCCTCCCCGCGGGCTGCCTGGGCTGAACAGTCAGAGCGCCAGGGTCTTGCCCCTGCCCAGGGAAATCGCGCTCAGAACCAGGGAACAGGATGAACAATCCCTGATATTTCTCGGCAACAATCATTACATGGGGCGCCTGACCCCGGTGCTGATGCACGAACGCGACCGGCTGCAGCACATGTATGTCATGGGGCAGACCGGCACCGGGAAAAGTACCTTCCTGAAAAACATGATCCTGTCTGACATGCAGGCCGGGCATGGCGTGATCGTCGTCGATCCCCACGGCGATCTGTTCACGGAACTGATGGACATGGTTCCCAGAGACAGATGGAAAGACGTGGTGGTATTCGACCCTACCGACACCGACTACCCCGTGGGTCTGAACATGCTGGATGTCAGGGACGACAGCCAACGGCATTTTGTGGTGCGGGAAATGAAAGCCATCATGGAACGGCTATTGACGGATCAATATGGAGACTACAGCAAAGAAATCGCGGGCCCGGTGTTTTTCCAGCACATGCAGATGAACATGCTGCTGGCCATGTCCAACCCCGACGACCCTGGAACATTACTCGAATTCCATCAGATATTTCGGAGCAAGGACTACTGGAAACGTTGGCTACCCTTGCGCTGGAAGGATGCCATGCTGGAAAACTGGGTGCAGAATATTCTGCCAGAAACCGACTATACCAGCATTGAAGAGAATATCAGTATGGGCGGATATGTGGGCAGCAAATTCGATGATTTCGTGTTCGATCCCATGCTGCGCAACATATTCGGGCAGAAAACCAGCCTGGACCTGGACGCTGTACTCAATGACGGAAAAATCTTGCTGGTAAACCTTGCCAAGGGAGACCTGACCGAAGCCAACGCCCGTTTTCTGGGCATGACCCTGATGGCAAAAATCCAGGCGGCGGCCATGGCGCGGCGGGCCGTCCCCTTGGAAAAACGCCGCCCCTGCTACCTGTACGTGGACGAATTTCAGAACCTGGCCACCAGCAACTTCTCCGTGATGCTGTCCGAAGCCCGCAAATTCGGCCTGGGCCTGATTCTGACCAACCAGTTCATCACCCAGATAAAAGAGAAACAGATCGTAGAAGCCATTTTCGGCAATGTGGGCACACTGGTCTGTTTCCGCGCCGGGCGGGAAGACGCCAAGGTTCTCGAACCGCGTTTTCTCCCTCAGTTCGACGCCCACGACCTGGCTAACCAGCCCAACTGGAACGCCAGCGTGCGCACCCTGAACCGGGGCCAGACCATTGCTCCGTTCACCCTGCAAACCGTGCTGCCCCGGAAAACCGGCAAGATTGATACTGCCAGGATCGTGCGGGAGTTGTCGAGAAAACAATACGGCACGCCCAGGAGCGAAGTGGAGAAAGTGATCGCCAGCAGTATGCGCTAACCAAAACAGCCAAAGGGAAACCAATGATGAGCAATCCGACCCACCAGCAGATGATTATTGAAGAGTCTCACATCAACCTGTTTTATTTCTTTGAACAGGCGCCAGATCCACAAGCCAATTACTGGAAGGAACTGGCGCAAGTCCTGCCCGAAGCATTGCAGCCGGAAGAACAGCCCGAAGCCCTCGCCAATACTCCCTTCTGGGAACAGGATGCGCCAACCCTCACGGGAGACCTCCTGCCCAACATCACCGGTTTGTTCCAACCGGGCAAACAACAGGCCGTCGAAACCTGGAAATTGACCAGTCAGATTCTGGCCCATATCAATGGGTCCAGGCGTTTCAGGGGTAAAGACAAACCAAGCCTGGTGCCGGTCATTCATCTTACCCCCGCCGCTTGCCAACGGCTGGAAACCGATAACTGTGAAGTAGCCGCGCCCCGCTTGCTTATCGAAAGCGTGCATTACTATCGGTTCCGCACCGGAATGGGCGTGGCCATGGTGGATCTGCGCCTCACCAATCACCGCTTGACGGGAGGACTGCTGCAAGAGGCCATTCATGCTCTGACCCGTTTCAACACCCTGGGTTGGCTGGAGCCGGACAGCCCACCGCCAAAGTTAACAAAAAAAGAGCGTGTTAAAGCCCCCACCATGGGCGCAGTGGTGAGGGCCCTTTTGGGCTGTGAGAGTGAAAAACATCGCAGGGCATACAGCCATGTCTATGCGCGTTTGAAGGAAAAGTCCGCGAAGCTGGACGACTATCTGGTTCATCTTGCCAGACACTACACCAGCGATTACCGCTTCAGTGGCGAAATGGGAGAAACCATGCTGATGCGCGATTTTGAAAATGTTCAGCACTGTATTGCCAATGAAGGCATGGCCACCCTGGTGCTGGCCGACGACCAGGCGACTGAATTTATTATGGACTACTACAACAAGGTCACCCGGCAGGCGCACCTGCCCATTTGTCTGCTCAACTACCACGCGGAATATGCCATTCAGCACTTTATGTCGAAAGCCGGGGTCTGGCTGGAAGCGGGAAAAGCGCCGAAACTGGATCTGTCTGAAATGCTGGAACAACAGCGCAACCTGGTCAATTTCGACAGCCATTTCTTTTTGCCGGTAGTGAGTAAAATCAACACCCACAACCGCCTGCACCGGGCCATGCAGAAAATAAAATATCTCGATCAGCAACATCAGATTGTCAGCCGCATGACCCGGTTGATCAGCTCATTGATCATTGCGGAAAAAGAAAAAATGGAGGCGAAAATCACTGATAAACGCGCAAAAACATATTGCCGGTTTGGGAGCGTGGGTGTTGCCGCGGCCGGTTACCTGACGGTTTCCAGTATTGCCAAGGAATTACTTGAGGTGGCGGAAAAAGAATGGCTGGAAAAGGGAAGTTCCATGTACCTGTTTTTGGAACACCATTCCGGCAGTGTCGGTTTGATAACGGCGCTGGTATCTTTAGTGCTCATATTGTATTTCAGTTTCCGCAAATGTGGTCTGGATCAGCACCAGGACCATAAACATGGTATTGCCATGGAATTGGCGGAAAACCTGCATTTATATCATCTTCGTCATACAAAGGATTAAACATGAACCAATCGACAAACAACCCCTGCGTGGTAAAAATCACCTTCCAGCGCATCCAGCAATTTCTGTTTGCCGTGCCCAGACTCAAGGCCATGATTGGCGCCAATGCCTTGTTGGGGGAAACCATAAGGAATGAACTGGTTAGCCTGGCTCAGAAGAATAATGTGAAACAACTGACATGTCCGGCGGATTTGTCATTGGTGCCAGATGACCCTCTTTCGGCCCAGGGCATCGACGGGGAATATCGGGATAAACCTGAAAATCTCTATGAGCAAGGCATCACCTCCCGCGATGGTGGCCACTTTCATGCCGTATTCGAGGACGAAAACAGGGCAAAAGCCTTTCTCGCCCAGGCCCAGGCGTTGATTCAGCGCAACCTGCCTGGCGTAATGATGAGCGCCACGACCCAGGTGCTGGGAAGTAAATCTGAATTCTGGAACCAACCCGGCACCTTGGGCGAGCAACATACGCGCCTGCCTTATTTTCAGATCTGCCAGGACACCGGCAACCGCCTGGCCAACCACTACCGGGAAAACGAATCGCCGCCCTACATCTCCAGCCTGGTGACAAAACTGGAACGCAAAGCGGATGATTTTTACCGAAACAAGACAACCGAGATCATCGGGCTGCTGCGCAAAGCCCACAAACTGCCTTCACTGGATGAGAAAGAACGCATCCCCAAGGATTTGTCTGAACTGGCCGGGGCCGATGGCTACATTGCCGTGATCCACGCTGATGGCAACGGCATGGGCATGCGCCGGAAGATCTATGCGGGAAGCAGCGAACCGGAGGAAGGCGAGGATCTTGAAAATTTTATCAAGCGCGAAGCAGCCAACGAAAGATTCTTTCACGCCATGCGCGTGGCGGTACGCGGCGCGGTGGTTAAAGCGTTAAGCCAAACCTTTACCCCGGAAGTGCTTGAAAGCTCCCACAAATTGCCCTACCAGCTCCTCATGCTCGGTGGCGACGACCTGCTTCTGGTCACCCGCCCGGAACACGCCTTTCCTTTTATTATCGAATATGCCAAGGCGCTGAAGGCGCATCAGGTCCCATACAAAGAGGGCGAAACCCGGCCGATCAGCATCGGCGCGGGCATTGCCATCGCCAGCCACAAACTGCCCTTTCATCGCCTGTATGAACTGGCGGAACAACTGGCGGGCAGCGCGAAAAAACTCTACCGCGTCCAGGGGGCGGACAACGGCGGCGAAACCCCGCCAGAACGCTCCGTGGTGGACTGGATGGTTTCCACCGGCAGTTGGCTCGATGACGTGGAGCTGGCGCGCAAGGCCCATGATGTCTCCGAAGATAAAAGATATTGCATTTCCGCCAAACCCTACTTCATTCTGCCTGCCGGGGATGGTGATTCTGAAGACTCATTCTGCCTGAAAACCCTGTGGAAAAAAGCCAATGATCTGCTGGGTATCTACACCGAGGAAGAGAGCCAGGCCGGGGACGAGCGTGACAAAGTAGCGCGCTCGCGCATGAAGCACATCCTCCATGATGTTCAGCGCGCCGTAACCGGGGGGAAAGCGTTCAAGGAAAAAAGCGACGAACTATACACCAAGGAAGGCGGCCTACCCGAGGATATTACCAACGACCTTTTTTCCAGGGACAGCCTGTGGCGCAAGATACAAGGCGGCTGGTTGACCCAGTACAGGGACTTCATGGAACTGGTGGAAATCCACTACCTGGGCCGCAAGAAAAAGGCGCAGGATGACAAGGCTATCGAGAGGGAGAAAAACAATGCCCAACAATGATCTCATGTTCAAACTCACGGTAACGCTTCTCGAAGACCTGCACAGCGGCACCGGCACGGGCAACCTGCTCATTGACGACCTGCAAGCGCGTAATGCCGAAGGCTACCCTGTTATCGACCGGGAGCATTTTCGCGGCGTGCTCAAGGACAACGCGCTGCGCCTGAAAGCGCTCGGGCACATGGTTGATGAAGACATCAACCGCCTGTTCGGTAACGCGGGTGGCCAAACCCGCATACTGGATTGCTCCTCCCTGGTGGCCAATAAGAAAGATCGTCTTATCACCTGGACCAGCACCGCCCGCCGCGAAGGTTCCCGCTGCCCCGATGACCACAGCCTGCGCAGCATCCAGTACATAAAAGCAGGAACCACGCTGGAAGGGTGGATACGGATTGCCGAGCCAAAAGACGGTGACAAGGAGCTTCTGGAAAACCTGTTGCGCTTTACCGTTCGCCTGGGTGGGGGGCGCACCCGGGGCGACGGGCAGATCAAGATTGAATGCGAGCAAGACAGTGGAGAAGCGCCTGCCGATACCAACCAGTCAACAGATCAGGTCACCCTGCGCCTGCTGCTCGAGGCCGAGGAATCCCTGTGTATTCCCACCACTGGCCATCCGGGCAACATCATTCCCAGCGAATCGCACATACCCGGGCGCCTGCTCTTTGCCGCCCTGTGCCAGAAGCTCGGCAAGTCGAAAATGAAAGACCTCTTCACTGACCAACTGCAAACAGGCAACGCCCTGCCATTGCCCCCAGGTGACTACGGGCTGCAAACAGAAGTAATGCCCATGCCCGTGCACCTCTACCAAATCAAGCCCGCGATGGCGGAATCCCCCAGCGACCTGCGCTGGCCCCACTGGGCTGAGCCGAAAAAATCAAAAGATATTGCCCCGAAGTTGAAAAAAAGACGGGATGTGGATCATCTCACCTACAAGGGCGAGGCGCAGACCAGCCGTCCCAAGGGGCATCTATACTTGCTCAGGGATTCGCAAGGCAACTGGCGGCGATATCGTCAGCCCATGGAAGTGCGCATGCGTAATAAACGCGGCGATCCGCTGGATAACAGCCTCAAGCGCAAAGACACCGAACTTTTTACCGTGGAACGCATCCCGGCGGGCACCCGCTTTGTGGCCGAGATTCATTGTGAAGACGAAGCCTTGAGAGAAAAGCTTTGGCCACTGCTGCAACGCGACCAGCGCTTCCATCTGGGCAGGGGCAAGGCGCCGGTAAAAATCGTCGAAGCCGGCGACCCGCCCGCCCTTCCGACCAGCGAGGTTTCGGACAGCCTTACCCTCATTGCCCAAAGCGACTGGCTGATCCTCGGCGACAACCTGGGTTATCTCGATGAACTGAACAAAACCACCCTGCTGCGCTGCGCCTTTGGCATCAAAGATCCAGATAATGATTACCCCAATCTGAAACTGGAAAGCTGTCAGGAAACCGAAACCCACGGCAGCTACAACTACGCCACCGGCCTTCCGCGCCTGCCCCAGTCGGTGATCCGGCGCGGTTCCGTGTTCAGGCTGTCTGGCGGACAAGACGAACTAAATAAACTGCGTCAGCACCTTCAGGGCCAGGGCCCCGTGGGCGAGCGCACCACCGAAGGCTACGGCCAGTTTCTGCTGGAGCCTGAATTTCCCGATTTTCTGCGGGAAGAAAAGCAAGAGCCAGTCAGTGACCCGGTGGCCAGCCCGCCCCAGGAGGATGAGCTGCCGCCAGAAACATCAGATACGCAAGAACCCCAGGCGGACCAGCAGCCAGCATCACAACCGGCCACCGATGCAGGGGAACAACCCCCGGAATCAAAAGATACATCTGTCCAGGAAGAACCCCCGAACGAGGAAGATGAACACTGCGCGACAACAGCCCGTGAACAGGCGGACAGTTATTTCGAGCAGTGGCCGGAGGATGCGGGAAATGCCACTCCTCCTGACATTGAAGAGTGGCGGTCGTTGAAACAAGCGCTTATCAATGCAGAAACGCCAATGCTCGTTATGAACAACCAATCAAGCGATATTCAAGCCTATTTCCACACTTCATTAAAAAGGCTAAGCCTCTTTCAGTTCATCACCCAATTGACGCCACCGCGGGGCTGCAATTCGGCTACCTACAAAACCCACTTCCTTAACGCCCTGGAAGGTTATCTCTACAGGGAGGAGCAGTCATGAGCAAAGGTTACAAACTATTGATCAAGGGCGAACTGGTGCAGCAAACCGCCTTCAGCACTGCCGGTTCTGAAGATACCGACAGCGCCCTGGACATGCCCATGGCGAGAAACGGCGAGGGAAGGCTGACCCTGCGGGGCAGTTCCCTGGCCGGGGCCTTTATCGCCACCGCGCGTGAGCTGTTTAACGACCTCCCCGACAACATCAGCGAAGGCACCCCCTCGGCCCAGGTAGAGCGCAACCGGGGCGAGAAGGAACCAGAAAACCTGCCGCGCATGAAGGAATCCGTATGGATTTTCCACAATGCGCATCCCGTGGGTGACGTTCCAAATGTCGAAGTCCGTGACAATGTTGCCATCAGCCAGAAAACCGGCGCCGCCCGCCACGGCGCCAAGTTTGATGGCGAAACCGTACCTGCTGGCACCCGCTGGAATTTCCTCATGGAAGTGGACCGCTATCGGGATGAGAGCGGTGACCCTGCCAGCTCCATCGCGCTGGCCGTGGCCAAACGCTGGAAACAGCACTGTTGGTTGGGGCGGGATGTGGCCCGGGGGTTGGGCTGGATGAAGCTGGAAAACATCGAGGTGTACGAACTCGATTCCAGTCATGCCCTTGAATGGCCCAACGCAGAGAAAAGGCCTGGGGAGGCACTGCAACAACTGAAAGTAACGCCAAAAGCATCTCCCCTGGAAGCCGCAAAAGAGCCGGATAAAACGCTTCATGAAGCCAGCGGCGTCTTCACCATCGAAGTCAATCCTGAAACAGATGAGGAGACCTGGGGTTTGGATTTTCTCAGCGTGGGCGGCAATAACGGCAGGAACATTGAAGGCATGCCCGGCAAGGATTTTTTACGCAGCTGTAATAATGATGGCCGACTCCTTCGTCCCATGGGGCAGACAGAACAAACCTACCTGACAGGCCAAAAACCTGACAAGGATATCGATTTTCGCATTGCCACCACCCGCAACGAGTCCGGCACGGAAGTGCCCCACATCCCCGGCTCCAGCCTACGCGGTCCCATGCGTCATACACTTTCATGGCTGCTGCGCAGAAACAATGAGACTGTTTGGGAGCCGGGAGACAGCTTGGAAACCGCTGACGAAGTAACCAAACTCTTCGGTTCCACAAAGGACAGCGCCCGATTGCTGATTGGCGACGCACTTCTAACGGATGATGAATGGCAGGTACTGGTGCTGGAAATGCATGCCGAGGATGAATTTACCGGCGGTGTCTATGGTAGCGGAAAATTCGATCGCACCTGTTTGGTCAAGGGCCGCTTCAAGGCGCCCTGGTATCTGCAAGCGCCGGATGAAGAAGAACTGGAAAAGGGACTCGAACTGATGCGCCAACTAAAAAATCTGGCCGACAGCCGCCGCATTGCCATTGGCGGCGGCCAGTGGAAAGGGCTGGGTTGGGTGAAACTGGACATACAACTGCCGGAAACCGGGCAGGAGGAAAACCGTGACTGATAATAACTGCTTGTATCTCCGCCATGGAAGGATCGACGGGCAAGACTGGAAAAATGTATTGACTGAATTGGAAATTCAAGAGGAAAAACCATACTACAGTTGGTATGAGCCCAACCCCGAAAGCCTGATAGACGCCAAACTGCAAGCACCCATAGTCTGTTTCTTCAAGGGTGAGCCAAAGATTCCCGATGGCGTTACCTGGTCACGCTTGATGCTTTTCTACAATGATGGCGCTCTGACTTTGGTTCCTGATGAGAGTGGCTTACGGTATGCCTGGTGGCAAACCGAAAGTTTTGCAGGCGCAAAAAAAATCACCCCCATAGCCCGCAATAACGACCGGGCGTTGTTGAAAACGCAAGAAAGGTTGCGGAATCAATTTAGCGTAACGAAGGAAATCGATCTGTTTCCAGCCAAAGACGGTGACGTAACCTCGATATCACCACAAATCATTGAGTATTACCACCAGGGCAGTTGCATTGCCTGGACATTAAAGGAGGGAAACTGACATGCCTCAATTACCCAGTAAACCTGCGCCCTATACCTTTGTTCCCGTAGTGACGGGAGAAGACCGGACTCCCCCTGTTTTTGATGCCGTATTTCACGATGGGAAATCAGATCAAGACCTGCTAAGCGGCGAACTTCGTTGTGAATTAACAGCGCTTACACCTTTGTTTGTCGGGCATTTTCAACACAAGATTGATCAACGTGAAGATATAGAAAGCACCAGCGAGGAAAATATCGTTCGCCTGGATCAAAGTTGGGGGAATGGGTTAGCAGGACGCAGGGTCAAACGAACCAAGGGATTTCGTGAACCTTTGTTTGTTGGCGGCAATACCCCGGAAACCTCCCGTGTGGTAATACCTGGGAGCAGCTTGAAAGGCATGTTAAGGCAGAACATTGGCGCAATGTTCGGTGCGCCAATGGAGCGGGTGCAGGAGCAGTATTTTTCTTATCGCCCTAACATGAAATGGAATGATAATAATAACACGGCGAGATATCAGTGCCGCATGGCTATTGTTAGAGAAGCTGATTTGTCCTGTAATAAACTGGTTATTGATATGTTGCCAGCAGACGCTCAAAGAGCGCGTTTCGATGATAATTGTCCAAATAATCCGACTCCATTTGGGTATGTAGGAGGGCTGGATGGTCAAGCGATCCTGGCTAAAGGAAACAGGGTCCATGAAACGGCTTGCGTGCGCAGCAGGGATTTCGAGGAAGTTACCGTGAGTAAGGCTGTCGTAAGCCACTATCGTGTAACTCAAAGTGAACTTTCTAACTTGAGCTATGGGCATGTTTCAAGGCGCACAGATTTGGATGAGCAAACAAGGGAAAGGGCGTCGGCTGCCATTTTGGAAAACCGCGACTTGCAACCCAATCAGATGATCTATGTGGAGTGGGACAATAGCAAGGAACAGGTCGTTTCTCTTGGCCATAATTTTTACTATCGGTGGCGTTTTTCTGACAGTATCTTAAAAAAATTTCGCGCCTTACCAAAATCAGAGCACGAGCGCCAAGAAGTCGCTAGTCCCGAAACTGAAGTCATGGATAGTGAAGGCGGAGCGTTGACTGGCGCAAGATTGCTGTTTGGCTATGTGGATGGCGCTGATGAGGCGGCTTCAAAAGCTGATGGTAGTCGTAAACTTGGGATAGTAAAGGAGGAAAGCAAGGACACAGATGCCGCGCGCCTTTCAGGCCGGGTAGCAATTAACGCGGCAGTTGAATATTTTGATCGGCATCAGAGTCCCTCTTTAGATGAACGCTTCATTACTCGCGACAGGGGTGAAGGTATGGGTGTTGGTGATTATCACCGTTACACCATTCCCTTGAAAATTCTTGGCCAGCCGAAGGCGAGCGCCGTAGAGCATTATATTCAGCAAAACGGTAATAAAATGAAGACCTACGGCGATCTCCCAGGCACCGTTGGGGACGAAACCGCTGGTGACTTGAACGGTCGCAAGTTTTATCGTCACCAGCAACAGGCTAAAACAAACCACTCGTTGTTTGAAGATAATGAGCGGGAAAACATTGAAACAGATCAATCGGGATTTATTCAGTTTGTTAGCAAACCTGATACAAAATTTAGATTTACTGTGCGTTTTAAGGGGCTTCGTTCTTGGGAATTGGGTGCTGTGATGCTGGCGCTCGCACCTCATCTTAGAGATGAAAAGTGTGCGAACAAACTGGGCTATGGGCGCCCGCTGGGATTGGGGAGCGTAAACATAACGCTGTGCGAAACTTTGTTTTTAAATAATAAGGGCATGCTTGAGAAGGCTGACGTGAGTCCAGAAGACCTTATCGCGGAATTCGACAAGGTGGCGAAGGATAACAATCTTGATGACCACGTTAACAATTGGCAGAAAGTGCTTAATTATCAAGAGTCTGTTGAAGCGGCATATCCAGCCATTAATGGCCATATATATAACTATCATACCCAAATAAGACAAGAGTACTGTGTAAACCGCAGAAATGGTTCTGATATGAAAAATGATTATGGTCAACCCGTGCAGCCCGGATACAGAGGAAGGAGACGATGATGAAAAAAATGGCATTGATCGTTTCCACCGGCGTCCAGGATCTCAAGGTGGTTTGCACGGAAGAACGTGACGGCAATACCCGCATTGTTCTCCGTAGCGTGGATCGGGAACGTCGCCGGGATCTGCATGAGCGGCTGCTCAACGATAATCCGCCCTGGTGGCGCATCGTGGCAACGGAAGAAGAGCTGAAACAAGCCTTGCCAGAATCCATGAAACACCTGAAGATCCCCTTTCTTGAAAAAGAGGGAGGCAGCAACGACCAATTTCAGGATAAATATATCAAAGCCGCCAGGCCGGGTAACAATCTGCCTTTTGAGGTGGATTGTTACAAGGGAACCGTGGTCAAGGCCGTGACGGACGGCAACGGCCATTATCTGCTTTTTCCCGCCAAACTATATACCGTGGTGGCCGGGCTGAAGGCACAGGATTTTGCCATTGACGCCGCTTTGGTTTTCTACACAGATCGAATATACCGCCAGGATTTCGACAAGGAATACAAGGAAGAACCCATCGCCACCGGCAAACTCATCGCGCAATGGCTGGCGGATGGAAATGGTCTCAATCCTGATGAGGGCGCGAATTTCAAAAGCCACCCTTTCTGTTATGTCAACTACCTCAAGGACGAAGTGGCCCTGGAAGGTGACCGGGTGGCCTTGGAGGGCGAATTTTCCCCTTACGATCAACCCCTGGCTTTGAGCGCCATTGCTCATATCGACTCGGCGGTGAAGAACCTGGCCGATAATTACAGCGATTGCACCGCCGTGGTCTCTCACACCGGCGGGCCGGGTGATGTAAAGGCGCCGCTCACTGCCTCGGCCCGGTTGCATTTCGGCGGGCGGATCATCGAGATCCACGACAACAAATACGCCCCCTTCAAACCGGAATATCTTTCCAGCACCCGCTATCGCATACCACCGCGCAACGCCGCCCTGGAAGCCCGCCACCAGGCCGCCATGCGGCTGTGGGAAGGGGATTTTGCCGGCGCCTGGGCCGTGGCTTCGTTCATTCAGAGGAACGATCCTGACTCCCCTTGTGATTCCTGGGTGGCGCGGGTGCGCGAGGCGGCCAACTTCATGCAGGGCTGGCGGGGGCATGATCCCAGGATCATCGACCCGTTCAAGGGTATTCCCGAAGGCGTGAAAAAACTGCTGCTGTTGGCCTGGCGGGTGGAAGCCGCCCTGCAACATGATCAGGGCGAGCCTTTGATTACCGATGCCTTGCGGCAAATGGCCACTTTCAGGGAAAAAGCATTGGAGTATCTGGTGCTCAGGGTTTTACAGAAGGACAAGAATTTTCGGGGTACGGTTTGTCTGTCATCCTGGCGACCGTATCCCGAGCATAGCAATAAAACCCTGGTTGAAAACATAAAGATTAAAGATGGTTATCTTGATACACGCAATTTGAATAATATTGAGAGCTATCTGAATATGAATGGTGATGAGGATGAAAAAAAACAATACCGTGAATTGCGCAGCAAAATTATGGAAAAAGATTGCGATAGGAATATCAAGAAATCAAGCTTGCATGAATACCGCAACAAACTCACCCATAACACCCTCACGGAAAGCGAGGTGCAGATCGTCCGCGAATGCGCTCAAGCCAACGATCTTTGGAGCCTTCGGTGCAACAATCAGAAATCAGACAACCTCGGCACATGCTTCCTCGAACAACAGGTGGTGAAAGACCTGTTCAATGTGATCGCCCCCAACCTGGATGCAGCCGAGGCGTACCGGGATTTCGTCACCACCTTGATTAACGCCATCCGCACCCCGATAAAACCAGACTGCCCAGGCTGACATGCTGCAAAACCTGCTCCCCCTGCGCGCCGTCACCGTCCGCCTGCGCTTTCTGCGCCAGGAGGAGCCGCCGTTTTTCCATCAGCCGCTGCTGCGGCCCTTTCTCAAGGAACTGCTGCAAGACAAACAGGCCCTGGATGCTGAACAGGGCCTGTGGCTGGAGGCCATCAACAGCGGCGTGACCCGCTTTCGCCGCC
>JALVNE010000101.1 GCA_027026755.1 Sedimenticola sp.
GCAACTGGCCCGTCAGCTCGAAGCCAAAGGCTATGCGGTGGCCAAAGCCGGTGATGGGACCGAGGGACTGTATCTGGGCAGAGAGCTGCCCGTGGACATTGCCATCATCGACCTGGGGCTGCCGGATATTTCCGGCATGGAGATTATCCGCACCCTGCGCAGGGAAGGGCGGAATTTCCCCATTCTCATTCTCACTGCCCGGGGGCGCTGGGAGGAAAAGGTGGAGGGCCTGGAAGCGGGCGCCGACGATTATCTGGTCAAGCCTTTTCAGTTCGAGGAATTGTTGGCGCGGCTCAATGCCTTGCTTCGCCGCAGTGGCGGCTGGGCCAGTCCGGTATTGTCCTTTGCTCCCCTGGAACTGGATACCATGGCTCAGCAGGTGAAAGTAGGAGGCCAGCCGGTGGAGCTGACGGCCTATGAATACCGGGTGCTGGAATACTTGGCCCTGCACGCTGGCGAGGTAATCTCCAAGACAGAGCTGACTGAGCATATCTATGAACAGGACTATGACCGGGACAGCAACGTGTTGGAGGTATTGCTCAGCCGCCTGCGCCGCAAGCTCGACCCGGACGGTCAACTGAAACCCATTGAAACCCTGCGCGGGCGGGGCTACCGTTTCCGCCTGGAAAAGACCCCGGGCTCATGAACTCCATCCATTTCCGCCTGCTGGCGGCGGCCACCCTGGTGCTGGCGGGTTTTCTGCTGGCCGGGGGTGTGGCGCTGGAACAGGGATTCCGGGCAGCCGCCGAGGACGCGGAAAAGGAGAAGCTTCAATCCGTGGTATATGGTCTGCTGGCGGCGGCAAAGGTCGATGAACAGGGGGGCATGATGCTGCCGGACAGCCTGCCGGAACCCCGTTTTTCCCGTCCGGACTCCGGGCTCTACGCCCTGGTGCTGACCGATCGGGGCGAGGTGTTCTGGCGTTCGCCTTCGATGCTCGGCCTGGAGCTGCCGAATGTCGGGATGCTGCCTGCCGGGAAAACCGCTTTTGCCCGCAAGAAGCAACTGTTTATTCATGCTCAAGGCATAGGCTGGGAAGACGATCAGGGCAGCACCCGCCGCTATACCTTTGTGGTGGCTGAAGATGCAGCGGCTTTCGAGATGCAGATACAGGCCTTTCGTCTGAGCCTGTGGACCTGGCTGGGGGGCATGGCGGTGGTCCTGCTGCTGGTACAGGGCATGATACTGCGCTGGGGGCTGCGGCCATTGCGTCAGGTGGAGAAGGATCTGGAAGATATCCGCGAGGGCCTGCGTTCGCGCCTGGAGGGCGCATATCCAACGGAGCTGCAGGGGTTGGTTTCCAGTCTCAATAGCCTGATGGCCCATTCCCGTGCCGTCCAGGAGCGCTATCGCACCAGCCTGGACGACCTGGCCCACAGTCTGAAGACACCCATGGCTTACCTCAAGACCGTCGTGCAGGACGAAAGCCTGTCCTGCGACCGTGTGCGTCAGATTGCCGACGAACAGCTGCAACGCCTGGATCATATCGTTCAGCATCAGTTGCGCCGTGCAGCGGTTTCTGCCCGTTCCACCCTGATGGCTCCGGTCGTGGTGGCGCCCATGGTTCAAAGGCTGCTGGCCACCCTGGAGAAAATCTACGCCGACAAGGGCATCCGCGTGGAAAATCATGTGGAGAGCGATGCCTTGTTTCGTGGTGACGAGGCTGATCTCATGGAGCTGCTGGGCAACCTGCTGGAGAATGCCTTCAAGTACGGTCATTCATGGGTTGGTGTACATGCCTGGAACCAGGAAGGCCTGCGGCTGGTCATCGAGGATGATGGCCCCGGTATTC
>JALVNE010000102.1 GCA_027026755.1 Sedimenticola sp.
CTGGAAATGCCGTTGTCCACGGTAATGATGAGCCGGGGCTTCTGCTGCGCCGCCAGGGCGACGATCTCCGGGGTGAGGCCATAGCCGTACTCGAAGCGGTTGGGCACCAGGTAATCCACCTGATCCGCGCCCATGGCGCGCAGGGCCAGCACCGACAAGGCCGTGCTGGTGGCCCCGTCGCAATCGAAATCACCAATGATCAGGATGCGCCCGCCTTCTTCCATCACCCGGGCGATGATGGCGGCGGCCTGGTCCGCCCCGGTCATGAGGTCCACGGGCAGCAGGGCATCCAGCCCCAGGTTCAGCTCCCAGGCATCGGCCACGCCACGGCAGGCATAGACGCGCCTGAGCACTGGATGCAGGTGATCCGGCAACTGTTCCTCGGCGGCCCTGGGGCTTCGGGACTTGATGGTCTTTGGCATGAGCGCAAATGATACACTTGTTGCCATTGGACTTCATCAGATCAGCCCGTGCATCGACCCGCCTGGAAAGCGCAATCCCTGGAAACTTCCCTGTCTCTGGAGGAGGATGAAGTGCATGTCTGGCAGCTGGATCTGGATGGCCCGCCCCAGTCCCCGGATTTGTTGAGCACGAAGGAGCAGGAGCGTCACGGCCGTTTTCGCCATGCGCAGGCTGCCCGGCGCTACCTGAATACCCGCGCTCTCACCCGACGCATCCTGGCAGCTTACCTGGGGCAGGCAGCACCCCTGCTGAACATAGCCACCGCCGAGGGCGGCAAACCCTGTCTGCCGGATCACGGGCTGGAATTCAACCTGAGCCACAGCCATGGACTGGGCCTGCTGGCCGTGGGGCGGCAGCCCCTGGGCGTGGACCTGGAACAGCTGCGGCAGGTGCACTACCCGGCGCGCATCGCCAGGCGCATGTGGGGCGCGGAAACCGCCGCCCGGTTGCAGGACATGAGTAACCCGGACAACCAGTGCCTGTTCTTCAGCCATTGGACCGCCATGGAAGCCCGGCAGAAAGCCCTGGGCCGGGGCATCTTCCAGCAGCCAGTTTCCGAAACAGAAGCCTCCTGCCGGCACTTCATTCCCCGGGACGGTTTCATCGCCGCCATCGCCACCACGGAAGCCCGCCTGCCCAGACTGAAATTTCTAAAACCTACCTGATAGAGGTATCATGGCGCCCCATTCCCGGCCAGCCCGTCACCTGACATGGACCTGATACAGATCATTCTGCTGTCCCTGATTCAGGGATTCACCGAATTCCTGCCCATCTCCAGCTCCGCGCACCTGATACTGGCGCCTTATGTGTTCGGCTATGCCGACCAGGGCCTGGCTTTCGATCTTGCCGTGCATCTGGGCACCCTGCTGGCGGTAGTCATCTACTTCCGCCGGGAAGTCTTCGCCATGCTCCACGACTGGTTCGCTTCCCTGGCCCCCGGCGGCGAAAGCACGGCCAACAGCCGCCTGGGCTGGGCCATCATTCTCGCCACCGGGCCGGTGATGGTCGTGGGCGTTCTCATAAAAGATTTGGTGGAGCACCAGTTGCGCGCTCCGGAAGTGATCGCCGCCACCACCATAGGCATCGGCCTGCTGCTGTGGTGGGCCGACCACAGTTCACGCCGCCGGCTGGACATGAGCCACATGAACTTCCGCCACGCCCTGTTCATCGGCGCCGCCCAGGCCCTGGCCCTGGTGCCCGGCACCTCCCGCTCCGGCATCACCATGGCCGCCGCCCTGATGCTGGGCTACACGCGCGAAGCCGCCTCACGCTTCTCCTTCCTGCTGTCCATCCCCACCATCCTGGCCTCGGTCATCTGGGTGGGTAAGGATCTGGTAAGTGCAAAAGAAGCCGTGAACTGGGGCGATCTGGGACTGGGCGTATTCCTGTCCTTCGTGGCCGCCTACACCACCATCCATTTCTTCCTGCGTTTCATCGAACGCATTGGCATGGCGCCCTTTGCCATCTATCGGCTGTTGCTGGGTGTCGTCATACTTGGTTTCCTGTACCTCGCCTGAGTCCATCCCCAGGCACATGATGAAAGGCAGCAGCTCGGTACATGGCGAAAAGGCTGAACCTTCCCGGTTTTTCAGACACTAATCTTTATGTACGTCGTGAACCCGTCCCCATATCGGAGTGTTTCCCTCTGCACTTTGGAGGATGTCGGAAAACCCCTTCCCTGGGCTCTTCCGACATCCTCCGCCGGAGAAAAGGGCCAGGGTGAGAGGAGCCTGCAGGCACGCGGGGAATGGGGAAACCACTATAGTGATTCAATGCTTTACAGCCGGTAGGAGGCACACTATGAAAAAGATCATTCTGATACTCGCCAGCCTGACGGTGCTGCCCATGGCGGCTCTGGCCGGCAGTGCCAATATCAACTGGTCCAACCCTGAAAGTTACAAGGACGTCGTCGCCAGCGACGGCTCCCAGGAGAAGTTCCTGGCCAATACCCTGAAAGCGCTGGAAACCACCATCACCGAACTGGCCGCATCCCTGCCTGACGGCCAGACCCTGGAAATGACCGTCACCGACCTGGACCTGGCAGGCGACGTGAAGATCAGCGGCGCCCGCACCCAATACCAGGATGTACGTGTGGTCAATGACAGCTATCCTGCCCGGATGAAGTTCCATTACCGCCTGCTGGACAGCAACGGCAAGGTGCTCAAGGAAGGGAAGGAAAAGCTCCAGAGCCGCACCCTCAGCGCCTCCATACGCACGGGCAGCGACGAACCCCTGGGAATAGAAAAACGCATGCTCGAGAACTGGTTCAAGAGAACCTTCGACAAATGACGCCTTTGATCACTGCCTTTCTCATGCCCTTTCGCGGGCTGGGGCTGCTGTTGCGCCCCGGCCTGCGGCGCTATGTGTTCGCGCCCCTGTTCATCAACATCCTGATCTTCAGCCTCACGGCCTGGATAGGCAGCATTTACTTCCAGGAATTCATCGACTGGGCCCTGCCCGCGGACAGCTGGATGAGTTACCTGGAATGGCTGCTCTGGCCCCTGTTCGCCCTCACGTATCTGGTCATCGCCTTCTACAGTTTTACCCTGGTGGCCAACCTCATTGCCTCCCCTTTCAACGGCATACTCGCGGCCCAGGTGGAAAAACTGGTCACGGGCAAGCTGCCGGAAGATCACAGCGGCAGCATCATGGCCGAAATCATCCCCGCCATCAGCGGCGAACTGGGCAAGATCTGGTATTTTCTCCTGCGCGCCATCCCGGTGCTGATCCTGATGATCATCCCCGGCCTCAACGCCATCGGCTCGGTACTCTGGCTGCTGCTCGGTTTCTGGTTCCTGAGCATCGAATACGTGGACTACCCCATGGGCAACCACCATATCCGCCCCAACGATCAGCGCCGCATGCTGCGCCAGCGCCCCTTCCAGACCTGGGCCTTTGGCGCAGCTGCCAACCTGCTGATGATGATTCCGGTGATCAACTTCGCTGCCATGCCGGCGTCCGTGGCGGGGGCGACCCTGTGGTGGACGAAGATGGAGACGGCTCGGTGAGGCGGCGGCGCGGAGCGCTTCCAGCCCCGCCGGGATAAATGCCCTCTCCCCCGACCCCTCTCCCAGAGGGAGAGGGGAGAACTGTCTCCACGCCCACAGTCGGGTTATAAGGGGTCGGAGTCAAATCATCTCATACCCTCTCCCCCGGCCCCTCTCCCAAAGGGAGAGGGGAGAAGACAGAGCGAACGCTCTCCCAGGAAGAGAGGGGAGTGTTCAGTAATGAGGGGGGAGTTCGGTGCCCTGCCCTTCGCCGCCGGGCTGGTTGCGTTCCAGTTCCAGCAGGCGTTCCTGCAGACGGGTAAGTTCCTTGCGCAGGATGTCCAGCTCGGTCTGCTGGCGGGCGACGGTGATGTTCAGTTCCTGTAGGCTGTCTTCCTGGAAACTGATGCGTACCTGCAGGTCTTCGATATCGTTCACTGTATGTTCGCCAACAAGTTGTTCAGCTGTTCTTCATCGAGAACGGTGATGCCCAGTGCTTCGGCCTTGGCGAGCTTGGAGCCGGCAGCCTCGCCGGCTACCACGTAATCAGTCTTTTTCGAAACGCTGCCTGTCACCTTGGCGCCCAGGGCCTGAAGCTCGGCCTTGATCTCATTGCGCGGGCGGCTGAGGGTGCCGGTGAGAACGAAGGTCTTGCCCGCCAGGGGCTGTTCCTCGGCGGCGGGGGCTTCCACCCGAGGCCAGTGTATGCCTGCTGCCAGCAGCTTGTCGATGACTTCCCGGTTGTGGGGCTGGCGGAAGAAGGCGGCGATATGGGCGGCGACGACAGGGCCGATATCCGGCACCTGCTGCAATGCCTCTTCATCGGCCTGTTCCAGGGCTTCCAGGGTACCGAAATGCTGTGCCAGGATCTGGCTGGTGGCCTCCCCCACTTCGCGTATGCCCAAAGCGTAGAGAAAACGCGCCAGGGTGGTTTCCTTGCTGCGCGCCAGGGCATCGAGAAGATTTTGCGCGGATTTTTCGCCCATGCGCTCCAGGGCCATGAGCTGTTCCTTGCTGAGGCTGTACAGATCGGCGGGATCATGCACCAGCCCCTGATCCACCAGCTGCTCCACCAGCTTGTCGCCCAGGCCCTCGATGTCCATGGCCCGGCGGGAGGCGAAGTGCTTGATGGCTTCCTTGCGCTGGGCAGGACAGAACAGGCCGCCGGTGCAGCGCGCCACGGCTTCGCCTTCGGGCTTGATGATGTCGGAGCCGCATACTGGGCAGTGTTTGGGCAGCACCACTTCCCGGGCGTCCCTGGGCCGCCGCTCGGGGAGTACGCGCACGATTTCGGGAATCACGTCCCCGGCCCGGCGCACATAGACCGTATCACCGATATGCACGTCCTTGCGGCGCACCTCGTCCATGTTGTGCAGGGTGGCATTGCTCACCACCACGCCGCCCACTTCCACGGGGGCCAGGCGCGCCACCGGGGTGACGGCGCCGGTGCGGCCCACCTGGAATTCCACGTCCCTGACGGTGGTCAGGGCCTCCTGGGCGGGAAACTTGCGGGCGATGGCCCAGCGGGGGGCGCGGGAGACATAGCCCAGGCGCTGCTGCTGTTCCAGGTCGTTGACCTTGAACACCACGCCATCGATCTCGTAGTCCAGGCTGTCGCGCTTCTCGCTCATGGCGGCGAAATAGTCCAGGCAGCCCTGGAGGCCGGACACCACTTTCAGCTCGGGCGATACGGGCAGGCCATAGCTTCGAATGACTTCCATGACGCCACTGTAGCTGTCGCCCAGTTTTTCTACCGACAGCTCGCCCCAGCCATAGGCATAAAAGGACAAGGGACGGCTGGCGGTGATTTTGGGGTCGAGCTGGCGCAGACTGCCCGCCGCGGCGTTGCGCGGGTTGGCAAAGGTCTTTTCCCCCTTGCGCCGGACGCGTTCGTTCAGTTCCTCGAAACCCTTCTTGGGCATGAAGATCTCACCGCGCACTTCCAGAATCTCGGGCCAGCCCTTTCCGAGCAGGCGCAGGGGGATGGCGCCTATGGTGCGCACATTGGAGGTGACATCCTCGCCCCGGTGGCCGTCCCCCCGGGTGGCGCCCTGCACCAGGCGGCCTTTCTCGTAGCGCAGGCTGATGGCCAGGCCGTCCAGCTTGGGTTCGGCGCTGTATTCCACCTGATCCACTTTCAGCAGCTTGCGCACGCGCTCGTCGAAATCGGCCATTTCCCCGTCGCTGAAGGCATTGCCCAGGGACAGCATGGGCACGGCATGGCGGACTTCTTTGAATTCCTTGAGGGGCTGGGCGCCTACCCGCTGGGTGGGGGAGTCGGGAGTGATGAGTTCGGGATGGGCGGCCTCCAGTTCCTGGAGTTCGCGCATGAGGCGGTCATACTCGCTGTCCGGAATCTCCGGATCGTCCAGCACATAGTAACGGTAGTTGTGATAATCGATCTGCTCGCGCAGGTCACGGACCCGCGCTTCCAGGGCCTGGTCGTTCATTTGTGCAGTTTGGCCAGGCGCAGCTTGCGGCGGTGTTCCATGATGGCGTCACGGGTGTGCTGTATGGTCTGCTTGCTGAGCACGCTGTGGGTTTCGTCCTGCAGCACCCCGCCGAGTATGCCCGCCAGCTCGTTGGCGGTGTAAAGCATGTCGGAGTAGATTTCCAGGCCATCGCGCACGCCGGGAAGCTGGGTGAACAACAGCAGGCCCGGGGTGGTGAAACTCTCCATGTCATCGAGAGGGAAATGACCGGGATTGACCAGGCTGGCGACGCTGAACAGCACCCGGTCGGGATAGCGGCTGTCATGACGATGGTAGATATTCATGGCGCCGGCCTTGAGTCCCACCTGTTCCATGGCGGCCTGGATATCCGCCCCGGAAAAGTCCCCGTCTTGGCGCACCAGGGCGATCTGCACCAGCATCTGAGGCAGGTTCTCCCGTTCTTCCTGGGAAACATGCAGGTAGTCGTCCTGGGCCTCGGCGCTGAAAGCCGGTTCTTCGCTCTGCGCCTCCTCCGCCGGCTGGGACTGAGGTTCCAGCTCGAACCCGGGGATATCAGGCGCCTGTTCCGGTTCGGGATAATCCACGAGCAGGGGCTCCTGGAAAACCGCCGGCTCCTGTTCAGGTTCTTCCCTGACCACGGCGCTGAAGCTGGGCACGTCGTCTTCCGCGGGCCCCTCCTGTTCCGCCAGCTCCCGCTGCAGCCGCCGGGCCTGGCGCAATGACAGCCCCTTGAGACGGGTGCGCGAGCGCTTGTACCTGTCCCACAGGTAGATCATCACCACCAGGGCCATGCCGGCAATGAGCAATATCAGGCGTAACTGGGCTGCGTCCATTTCCTGTCAGCTGGAAAATCGGTTTCGGTGATTGTAGCCATTCGCGGCGGCATTGAATATCAGCAATATCCCTATTTTTCAGGAAACCGCGTACCCGGCGAATAAACGATCAGCCGCCGCGGCTGTTCCAGCAGATTTTTCCGGTAGAAGGCCAGCAGCTCCGCCTTGTCCAGGGCCTTGACCCGCTCTGCCACCTGAGCATTGAAATCGAAGCTGTAGTGCTCCCGCTCCATGTCGTTCATGTAACGCATGGCGCGAATGAGCATCATGTCATCCTTCTTCAACAGCTTGCTTACCAGCCCGGCCTTGTGGGCGGCAAACTCTTCTTCACTCATGGCCTGCAGCTCGCCGGCGTAGGCTTTCACGAAAGCCTCCATGCGCTTTTGCAACTCGGCGGCGGACACGGCGGAGGACTGTACCAGGAACAGCATGCCCGGCATCTCCTCGGTTTCGCTGAAGGCGGCGGCCACCACATAGCCCAGCTGCTGTTCGGTACGCAACTCGCTGAAGAAGGGGCTGGCCATGATATGCCCCAACAGGCGCCAGCGGGCCTGTTCGTCCAGGCTCTTTTCATTCCCTTGATAATTGATGACCACCGCGGAATCCGGGTGATCCACCTCGTAGCGATAGCTCAGGGTCTTGCCCCGGGGAATGATGGTGAGATGCGGCTCCGGCACTTCCTTCAGCCGGGAGCCGGAAAGCAGCTGCTTCTTGAGCACCTGATCCATGCTCCGGGCGTCCTCCGGGGTGAGATTGCCATAGGCCAGCACCCGGGCTTCCACCTCATCGAACAGGTGAGCCGCATAGTCACGAAGCTGCGCCAGGGTCAGGGACTCCAGGGCGGCGAGCTTCTGTTTCGGACTCCAGGAAGGCGTGAGCAGCCGGCGGGTACGTTCCCCCAGAATCTGCTGGTAGGGCCGTTCCAGGGCTAAATTGGCCAGGCTGCGCTGCAGCTTCGCCTTGTACAGGTCGAAACGATCCTTCGCCAGCTGCGGATGCCTGAGGGCCGCAAGCAGCTTCTCCAGCAATACCGGCTGTTTTTCGTCATAACCGTAGATGAGCAGGTTCAGACCCTCCATGCTGGGCTCCATGCTGTAGCTCAGGCCGGCCAGCTGGGCGGGATAGGACCAGGCGTTGAGTTCATCTTTCACCAGGTCCACGAGCAGGGAAAGGCTCACGGCCCGTGCGGCCGTAGTCCGCGCTTCTGGCATCTCCAGGCTGACGTCGAACACGGCCTTGGGCAGCCCGAAATCCTTGTCCTTCTGGTACCAGAGCATGTCGCCAGGCTGCCGCGCCAGGGCGATGGGCACGTCCTTGGCCTGTCCGGCCGTCTTCAGTTCCACCCTGTCGGGCATGAAGGGGTTGGGTTCCGGAAGAACCAGGCTGCCATCGATCTTCGCCCCGCTCCAGCGTGCCAGCAGCTTGTCGTCTATGCCCGCCACCCGGTATGGCACCTGGTAGAAGGCTTCCACCTTGTCGGTGTTCACCTTGGGGTCCACCAGGGTGATGGTCAGGTCGTCCGGCCGCAAATAGCCCAGGAGTTCCTTGATCAGCGCCGGATTCCATTTCAGCAGCACCTTGCCACCGCGCAATACCTCCGCCGGCGGATAATGCAGCAGCTTGTTGGACAGGATCATGGCGTAGGTGCTCGCCGGCGTCTTTTCCTCGAAGCGGAAGTCCAGCTCCGATTTCTTCTTCAGTTCATCGAAACGCCATTTCTCCACGCCCCGGCTGGCCAGCAGGTCGATGTACTGAAAAAGGTATCCGGTGATCTCCGGCACATGGGCCACACCCTCGTCCGTCAGCTCCATGGTCACATTGAAAACCCCCTGCACATCATCCAGGTTTTCACCACCGGCACTCAGGGAGGTGATCCAGCCCTTTTCCCGCAGCAGGTCGTACAGGCTGCCCTGCCCCTCGTCGCCAACGAAGTGGGCCACGTAATTGACGGGTTTGGTCATCCAGTGCCTGCGCTGGGAGGGGATGGGGAAGCCCAGGGTGAGCTTGTGCAGCTTCTTCAGGGGCTTTACGTCCACCTCCAGGGGTAGTTGGCCCGGTTCGTACAGCAGTTCATCCTTGCCGGGCACATAGGAGCTGGCATGACGATCGGGGATGGCGGCGAATTTCTTCTCCACCCAGGCGCGCAGCACCGGCAAAGGCTGTTTGCCCACCACAGTCAGCCCCATGATGTTGGCGGAATAGTATTTGTTGTAGAACGCCAGCAGATCATCCCGTACCTTGTCGTTCTCACGATCCGCCAGGGTGTCCAGGTTGCCCACGGAGAAACGCGCATAGGGGCTTTTGGGGTTGTAGCTCTGTTTTTCCGCGGCGTCGATACGGCGGGAATCGTCCTTGAGCTTGAGCTGGTACTCCGAATGCACGGCATTGGCCTCGCGCTCCACGTACCTGGCATCGAACAGGGGCGCGATGAAGAACTGGGCGAAGCGGTCCAGGGCAGGCTCCAGGGCCTCGGCCTTGATATCGAAGAAATAAGTGGTCTGGTTGTCTGCGGTGAAGGCATTGTCGCTGCCGCCATTGCGCTTGATGAACGCGGAATACTCGTCCACGTCCGGATATTTCTCCGTGCCCATGAACAGCATGTGTTCCAGGAAATGCGCCAGGCCGTCCCGGCCCGGAGGATTGCTCACGCTGCCGACGCCAACGGTCATGGCGGCCGCGGCCTTGTCAGCCTCCGGATCAGACACCAGCAATACCCGCAACTTGTTGGGCAATACCAGGTACTCGTAATCGCGCGAGTCATTTTCGCTCTTGATGACCGTATGACCCTGGGCAAGGGTCGCTTGCTGTGGTTCCGAAACGCAGGCTCCCAGGAACAGGGCCAGCAGAGACAACAGGATGATTTTTTTCATTTCGTATGGATATCCTTGTTTTTCAAACAGATTAATGTGACTTGACCAAAAGCACCAAGTTCCCCTGCCGCCGCGTTATGGCTGCAGGTCGGGCTTCAGTCCGACAATCCACCGTTGTGTATCGGACTGAAGTCCGACCTACGCTCTTGTCCGGAAGCCACACGCCTCACCATGGCCATAGCCGGTAACTGAGCTGCAACAGCACCAGGGCATAGAATCCGGCCAGCAGGTCGTCCACCATGATGCCCAGGCCGCCCTCCAGGTTTTTGTCCAGCCAGCGGATGGGCCAGGGCTTCCAGATGTCGAACAGGCGGAACAGCAGAAATCCCAGCACGATGCCCTGCCAACCGGGCGGTGCGGCAATCATGGTGACGAAATAACCGGCGAACTCGTCCCAGACGATGCCACCGTGATCGTGCACGCCCAGGTCTTTGGAGGTTCGCCCACACAAGCCGATACCGGCCAGAATCACCAGGCCCAGCACCACCAGGTACAGGGCCGGCGGCAGCCATGACAGGGGAATGTAGAGCGCCACCGCCGCCAGGGTGCCGAAAGTGCCCGGCGCCACGGGGGCGCAGCCGGAGCCAAAGCCGAAGGCCAGCCAATGCACGGGGTTCTTCAGATCCGGCGGAGGCAGACGGCTCATGAAAAATGCTCCCATCCTTTGGGCAGAGGCAGCGCCCTGCCTTGGGAATCCAGCAGTTCCACCCCCTGTCCGGGCAGTATCTCGCCGATACAGGTGGCCTCCATGCCGTCGGGCAGGGGCTCACCGACCGGCAGGGTGAAGCAGAGTTCATAGTCATCACCCCCGGCGACGGCCAGGGCATAGTCCCCTGTGGCCGAGACATATTCCTTCATCTCGGGAGACAGGGGCAGAAACTCCAGATAGACACGGGCCGCGCAGCCGCTCTGTCGGCAGACATGGCCCAGGTCCGCCGCCAGGCCATCGGAAATGTCGATGCAGCTGGTCGCGCCTGCCGCGGACAGCGCCTGCCCCTCGGCTATTCTGGGCCGGGGCTGCTCCAGCCGGTGGCGCAGCCCGCCCGGTTCTTCATCCGCCAGCAGGCGTTTCAGGGCCAGGGCCGCATCTCCCAGGGTGCCGGTGACATAAACCTTGTCCCCGGGCCGGGCCGTGGATCGGCGCAGTTCCCGCCCCGGTTCCACGAAGCCCGTGAGCTGCAGGGTGATAATCATGTCTCCCTGGCAGGTATCGCCCCCCACCAGCGCCACCTCATGCTCGGCAGCCAGGGCAGAAAACCCCGTGGAAAATGCCGACAGCCATTCCTGGTCGATGGCCGGAAGGCTGATGGAAAGCAGAGCCCAGGCGGGCTGGGCGCCCATGGCAGCAAGGTCGCTGAGATTCACCGCCAGCGCCTTGTGCCCCAGAGCGCGAGGGTCTGCGTCGGGAAGAAAATGGCGTCCGGCAATAAGGCTGTCCATGGTCATGGCCAGGTGCATGCCCGGCGGCGCTTGAAGCAGGGCGCAATCATCCCCCACCCCCAGGGCCACGTCCTGCCGCGTCCCGGACAAGCCGGAGAAATAACGCTCGATGAGCTGGAACTCAGCCACGTTTCCTGGCAGCCACTTCCACCGGCCGCAGAACCTGGGCCAGCTTGTCCAGCACGCCGTTGATGTACTTGTGGCCCTGGTCGGCGCCGAAGGTCTTGGCCAGTTCCACCCATTCGTTGATGACCACCCGGTAAGGCACTTCCGGATGCTTGAGCAGCTCGTAGGCCCCCAGGCGCAGGATGGCGCGCTCCACCAAGTCCACTTCCTCCACGGGACGGTCCAGCAGAGGCTTCAGGCTGTCATCCAGGCTGTCCAGGTGGGTGGGCACACCGCGAACCAGATCCTGGAAATACTCGACCTGGAAATCCCCGCCGGGATGCTCGGCCAGAAAGCCATTGATGATCTCACCGATGTTGTCCCCGGTCACTTGCCACTGGTAGATGGCCTGGGTGGCCAGGGAGCGGGATTTGCTGCGCTTGTTGCTCACAGCTGGCGCAGCAGATTGACCATTTCGATGGCGGAGGCGGCTGCTTCGCCGCCCTTGTTGCCGGCCTTGGTACCGGCGCGTTCGATGGACTGCTCGATGCTGTCCACGGTGAGCACGCCGAAGGCAATGGGTACGCCATGGTTCAGGGACACCTGGGCCATGCCTTTCACCGCCTCGCCTGCCACGTATTCGAAATGGGGGGTACCGCCGCGAATCACCGCGCCCAGGGCGATGATGGCGTCGTACTTGCCGCTGGCCGCCACCTTGTCCAGCACCACGGGCATTTCGAAGGCACCGGGCAGGCGCACGATGGTGATGTCGTCCTCGTCCGCGCCATGGCGCTTGAGGGTGTCGATGGCGCCTGCTTCCAGGTGGCTCACCACGAAACTGTTCCAGCGCGCCACCACCAGACAGTAGCGGCCGCTGCTGGCGACGAGGTTTCCTTCAATGGTCTTGATGCTCATATCTTTTACTCCTGTTCTTCAGGGAGTTCGAAATCGACGAATTCGGTGACTTCCAGGTGGAAGCCTGCCAGGGCATGCAGATGCTTGGGCGCGCTCATGACGCGCATTTTCTTCACGCCCAGGTCGATGAGGATCTGCGCCCCCACGCCAAAGGTGCGCAGCTCCTTGTCCTTGATCTTGCCATGATCGATGGGCACCGCGCCATCGGCGCTGCCCTTGAGCTGGCAGGCCTGGATGCGCTGCACGATGTCCCGCGCCGTGTCGTGGTTGCGCAGGATGACCACGATGCCGCAGCCTTCGCGATCGATCTGCTTCATGGCGTTCTTCAGGGGCCAGCCGCATTCTTCATAGGTGGCGCCGAGCAAATCGCAAAGGCTGTTCTGCACATGGACGCGCACCAGCACGGGCTCATCTTCCCGGATCACGCCCTTCACCAGGGCCAGATGCACTTCGTTGTCCACCACGTCCTGATAGGCGATGACCCGGAAATCCCCGGCCTCCGTGGGCAGCAGGCATTCGTTGATGCGTTCCACGGTCTTTTCGTTGCGCACCCGGTACTCAATGAGATCGGCAATGGTGCCGATCTTCAGGTCATGTTCGGCGGCAAACTTTTCCAGATCCGGACGCCGCGCCATGGTGCCGTCCTCGTTGAGAATCTCCACGATGACGGAAGCAGGCTCGAAACCGGCCAGACGCGCGAGATCGCAACCGGCCTCGGTGTGCCCGGCGCGCACCAGCACGCCGCCAGGCTGGGCCATGAGGGGGAAGATATGGCCAGGCTGCACCAGGTCTTCCGGCTTGGCATCAGCCTTGACCGCCGCCTGCACCGTGATGGCCCGGTCGGCAGCGGAAATCCCCGTGGTCACGCCTTCCGCTGCCTCGATGGAAATGGTGAAGTTGGTGGATTCGAGCTGATCCGCCGCATTCACCATCAGAGGCAGACGCAGCTGCTGGCAGCGTTCCTTGGTGAGCGTCAGGCAAATCAGACCCCGACCGTACTTGGCCATGAAGTTGATGGCATCCGGCGTCACCTTGTCTGCGGCAATGACCAGATCGCCTTCGTTCTCACGATCTTCGTCATCCATGATGATGACCATTTTGCCCTGACGCAGATCTTCGATGATTTCTTCGGTAGTATTGAGTGCCATTGGCATCCCGGTTCGGTAATGACCACGTAAAAAGAAAGCAGGAGATTCTAGCATGAACCCGCTGTCGGAAGGCGTCATCAAATTTCACCTGACCCATGAGGAAGGCCCTGCCCTGCCTGAGGAAATAAGCGCCGAACTGCGGGCCTGGTTCGTCATATTGCGTAAACTGGCGCTGCTGGGACAGGATCCAGACCGTTATCTGGGCTATGCCTATGGCAATCTCAGTGTCCGGACAAAGGACGGTTTTGTCATCACCTGCACCCAGACCAGCGGCAAGAGCACCCTGACCCAGGAGGATTTTGCCCGGGTCACGGCTTTCCACATTCAGGACAACCGGCTGATATCAGAAGGCCCCTGCCCTCCTTCCTCGGAAGCCATGACCCACGGCGCTGTCTATCAGGCCCTGCCCCAGGCCGGGGCGGTCTTTCATGTGCATTCCCCACAGATCTGGCAAAACGCGAAAGCACTGGGCCTGCCAGAAACCGATGCCGCCATTGAATACGGCACCCCGGAAATGGCCGAAGCCGTCATCAACCTGCTGCGCAATAACCCCGCCGGGGTGTTCAGCATGGGCGGGCATGAAGATGGGATCGTCGCCTGGGGAAAGAATGCCGCCGAAGCCGGATGCCGCCTGCTGAAGGGCTTGGCCCGGGCGCTGGAGAAGGGGTCGGCGTCGAATCTGGGCGATACTGCGTGATTCAACCCATCGTGGCGATATTGCGTACGACACTTTTGCCACCCGCTTTGTACTTAAATTTCCCTCTCCCCTTTGGGGGAGAGGGCCAGGGTGAGGGGGAAAGGGGTCGGAGTCGAATCTGGGTAGTGTCGCGTAATTCAACCGCTCGCGGTGATTCGACTCCGACCCCTTCACTTCGCAGCCAAAGCCCAAACTACACGAAGCCAGCCTTGGCCAGGGCTTCCATGGTCAGGCCCTCGGCCCCCGGCTCGGCGGCCTTGTCGCCCAGCAGCAGGCGTTCAAGATAACGGGCGATGAGATCGACTTCCAGGTTCACCCGGCTGCCCGGCTGGTAGGTATCCATGATGGTTTCCTGGAGGGTGTGGGGCACGATGTTCAGCTCGAAACGGGCGCCGTCCACCCCGTTCACCGTGAGGCTGGTGCCGTCCACGGTGATGGAGCCCTTGTGCACGATGTATTTGGCCAGCTCCTTCGGCGCTTCGATGACGAAACGCACGGAGCGGGCATCCTCCTGGCGGGAGATCACCGTGCCCAGGCCATCCACGTGGCCGCTCACCAGATGCCCACCCAGGCGGGTGGCCAGAGTCAGGGCTTTTTCCAGATTCACCGGACTGCCGGGCTTGAGTCCGCCCAGGGAGGTGAGGGACAGCGTCTCCCGGGACACATCCGCCACGAACCCGTTGCCCGGCAGTTCCACCGCCGTGAGGCAGACGCCATTGACGGCAATGCTGTCCCCCAGTTCCACGTCCGACAGATCCAGCTTGCCGGTTTCTATGCCCAGGCGGATATCGCCGCCCTTGTCCTGCATGCTGGTGATACGGCCGATGGCCTGAATGATGCCCGTGAACATGAATCACTACTCCCCGGCAGGTACTGCCGTAATGCGAAAATCTTTTCCCACCTGACGGATGTCCCGGATGGTCAGTGCGATACGGTCCGCCATTTTCTCCAGCCCCGGCAAATGGAACAGCCCCCGGGCCTGATGCCCCATGAGATGGGGCGCCATGTAGATGATGAGTTCGTCGATGAGGCCAGCGTGAAGCGCGGCGCCCGCCAGGGTGGGACCAGCCTCGATGAGCACTTCGTTGATTTCCCAGCCAGCGAGAAATTCCATCACCCGCGGCAGGTCCAGCCCATCCGGCATCTGTTGAACATGAATGCCCCGCGCTTGCAGGCGCCGGGCCTTTTGTTCATCTCCATGACTGTGAATGACACACAGCGGCCCTTCCAGGGACAGCAGCCTGGCCTGTTCCGGGATGCGCAGGCTGGAATCCAGCACCACCCGCCAGGGCTGGCGGAAATAATCGGGGGTTTCCACGCCGGGAAGTTCTTCCGGTTTCAGGCGCACGTTCATGGAAGGGTCGTCCGCCAGCACCGTGCCAATGCCGGTGACCACGGCGGAGCTGCGGGCGCGCAGGCGCTGCACGTCCCGGCGGGCGTCTTCCCCGGTGATCCACACGCTCTCGCCACTGGCCATGGCGGTGCGCCCGTCCAGGCTCATGGCCAGCTTGCAGCGCACCCAGGGAAGACCGGTCTTCATACGCTTGATGAATCCGGGATTGAGTTTTTCCGCTTCCTCCTGTAGCAGCCCCGAGGCTGTCTCTACCCCCGCTTCCGCCAGCAAAGCCAGGCCCTTGCCCGCGACCAGGGGATTGGGGTCTTCCATGGCCGCCACCACCCGGCCCACTCCGGCCTCCAGCAGGCCCGCGGTGCAAGGGGGGGTCTTGCCATGATGGCAGCAGGGCTCCAGGGTGACATAGGCCGTGGCGCCCCTCGCTTTTTCACCGGCAGCGGCAATGGCCAGACGCTCGGCATGAGGCTCACCCGCCTTGCGGTGCCAGCCTTCGCCCACCACATCGCCATCGCGCACCAGCACGCAGCCCACCCGGGGATTAGGGTCCGTGGTGTACAGGCCCTTCCAGGCAAGCTGAATGGCGCGGGCCATGTGGGTGTAGTCGTCCCTGGTGAATGTCATATTGGCATTGACTCGCTGTTGGTCGGGCTGTAGGTCGGGCTTCAGCCTGACACACACCCCCGCTTATTGTCGGACTGGAGTCCGACCTGCGTTTTTCTCATGAATCGGGCAGAAAGATCTGTCATTCCTCCTTGCCCAGCAAATCCAGCTGCTTGCGCAGGGCCTCGGGATCGGGCTGTTGTTCCAGGCGCTCGATCTCCTCGCGGAAGGCCTGCACGTCCTGGAACTGGCGGTACACAGAGGCAAAGCGCACATAGGCCACCTGGTCCAGGGACTTCAGCTCGTCCATGACCAGCTCGCCAATGCGCTTGGTGGGAATCTCCGGCTCCCCCGGCGCCATGAGCTTGCGGGTGATGCGGCTGATGGCCGCTTCCACCTCCTGGGTGCTCACGGGGCG